>JASJDX010000567.1 GCA_030064975.1 Pleurocapsa sp. MO_192.B19 | reverse complement strand
CCCAGTCCCTATGGATTTATTTTTAACTTAGGGGGCGAATATCTAATTGGTGCTTCTCCAGAAATGTTTGTTCGGGTTGATGGCAGGCGGGTAGAAACCTGTCCCATCAGTGGAACGATCCGTCGGGGACAAAATGCCATTGAAGATTCAGTACAGATTCAAACACTACTCAACTCACGGAAAGATGAATCAGAGTTGACCATGTGTACTGACGTGGATCGCAACGATAAATCGCGAATTTGCGAACCTGGCTCGGTAAGAGTAATTGGTCGTCGTCAAATTGAAATGTACAGTCATTTAATTCATACTGTAGACCACGTTGAAGGTTTACTGCGACCAGAATTTGATGCTCTAGATGCGTTTTTGACTCATCTCTGGGCGGTAACGGTGACAGGAGCCCCAAAACGCTGGGCAATGGAGTTTATCGAACAACATGAGCGTAGTCCCCGACGTTGGTATGGTGGTGCAGTTGGCTACTTAACTTTTGATGGAAACTTAAACACAGGTTTAATTCTGCGGACTATTCGGTTACAAGATGCGATCGCCGAAGTCCGTGCAGGGGCAACGGTTCTCTACGACTCGGATCCAGAAGCAGAAGCCCAGGAAACCATTACCAAAGCAATGGCTCTATTTCAAACCCTAGAACGAGCCGAAAATGCCAGTATTAAGATCGCGGTTAGCTCCAATCTTCAACAGCAGCAAATTCACCCAGGAATTGGCAAGCATATATTACTAATTGACCACGAAGATTCTTTTGTACATACTCTCGCCAACTATATGCGTCAAACTGGTGCAAGAGTAACCACACTACGTCATGGTTTTGCTGAATCACTTTTAGATAGAGAACAACCAGACCTAGTCGTGTTATCTCCTGGTCCTGGAAAACCTACTGACTTTAAAGTAGCAACAACTATTGCCGCTTGCCAACAACGACAAATTCCCATCTTTGGTGTTTGTTTGGGACTACAAGGTATTGTCGAAGCCTTTGGCGGAGAACTAGGAGTTCTTGACTATCCCCAACATGGCAAAGTATCTCAGATTTCTGTTGTCGCTGACGACTCTACCCTATTCCAAGACTTACCAGCATCCTTTGAAGTCGGTCGATACCATTCCCTATATGCTTTGCCAGAAAAACTACCTGCCGAATTAAAAGTCACCGCAATTACCAATGATGGAGTAATTATGGGCATCGAACATCAGACATTACCCATCGCTGCGGTTCAGTTCCACCCAGAATCAATTATGACCTTAGCCGGAGGAATTGGTCAGGCAATTATTAATAATGCAGTTCGCAACTATACTAATCCTGCCAACTTCTCAGCTTCTTCACTTGTAGCAGCTATTAGTTGAAAGGATGAGAAGAAATAGAATTTTTCAAGGTCAAGTAGAAAGAAGTAGACAGGAAGAAAAAAGAAGAATATTCTTCTCCCAAAACTCTTCCCTCTTTTTTAATCCTTTCAGGAAAAGGCACAAAGAAATCGATTAGATAATTATTAACATGAATCCTAGTTCCGTTAAACCAAAAACAGTACTCCAAGAAATCTTCGAGTACAAACTACAAGAGGTGGCACAGAGAACTAAGCAACTACCTCTAGTAACTCTCCAAGAACAAGTCAGTACTGCTCCTGCCTCCCGAAATTTCCTTCAGGCTTTACGGCAAAATTCTAGAAAACCCAGCTTAATTGCCGAAATAAAAAAAGCTTCCCCTAGTAAAGGCTTAATTCGTGCCGATTTCGATCCCATTGCGATCGCTCAAGCATACGAACGTGGCGGTGCTGCTTGTCTCTCGGTACTAACCGATAGCAAATTTTTCCAAGGCAGCTTTGAAAATCTGCGGAGGATTAGAAAACAAGTAAAATTGCCTTTACTGTGCAAAGAATTTATTATCGATCCTTACCAGATTTATCTAGCACGGGTTAATGGTGCAGATGCCGTGTTATTAATTGCTAACCTTTTATCCGATCGAGAAATTGCCAAGCTGCTTCAACTGACAAGAGAATTAGGCATGACCGCACTTATCGAAGTACATACCATAGAAGAGATCGATCGCGTGTTAACTATTCCCCTCGTGCAATTAATTGGTATTAACAACCGCAATCTTCAAGACTTTAGCGTCAATCTCGAAACAACCCAAAATCTATTAAGCAGACGTTGGGGAAAAATAAACTGTCGAGGAATCACCATCGTTAGTGAGTCTGGTTTATACACCGCCGCCGATTTGGCTTTTGTGGCTAAAGCTGGAGCAGACGCAGTGCTAGTGGGAGAGTCCCTTGTCAAACAACCCAACGTTGAACAGGCTGTCCAGTATTTATTGAATCCCAGACAAAAGACTTGAGTTTAATTGCACAGATCTATTCCCTCGTCCTTCATCTTTCATCTCTAATTATGACTACTATCTCGCAACACTTTGAATCTTTACGTCAAAACAACCAGCGTGCCTTAATTCCCTTTGTAACTGCTGGCGATCCAAATCTAGATATTACTGCCGAAGCCCTTAGAGTTCTCGATGCCAAAGGTGCCGATTTAATCGAACTAGGAGTTCCCTATTCCGATCCCCTAGCTGATGGACCTGTAATTCAAGCTGCAGCAACCCGCGCCCTTAAACAAGGAACCCGCTTAGCTAGCGTTTTTGAAATGGCTCAATCTCTAACTCGTAGCCTGCGATCGCCCTTGATTCTCTTTACCTACTACAACCCAATCCTAAATTTGGGCATTACAACTTTTCTGCAACAACTTGTTGCTGCGGGCATCAAAGGTTTAGTCGTCCCCGATCTACCTGTAGAAGAAGCCAGCGAGTTACTGCAACAAGCGGATGCAGCAGGAATTGAAGTTATTTTATTAGTAACTCCGACTAGTTCCAAACAGCGTATTAAAGCGATCGCCGCTCAATCTCGTGGCTTTATTTATTTAGTCAGTGTCACGGGTGTTACTGGAATGCGTTCTCAAATCCAAACAGGAGTCAAAGATGCGATCGCAGAGATTCGCAGCGTTACTAATAAGCCAATTGGAGTTGGTTTTGGGATTTCCACTCCCGAACAAGCTCGACAAGTAATAGATTGGGGTGCAGATGCGGTTATTGTTGGCAGTGCCTTTGTACAACGCTTAGCAGAAGGTACTCCCTATCGCAGACTGCGAGCAGTTCGAGATTTTTGTAGCGAATTGAAAACAGCAATTTCATGAGTTTTTTGAGTCCTAATCCGTCCATTACTAACAACATATTTATCGATCATTGAGGAGATTCCCATGTTAGCAGACACTAAAAGCAGAAAAAGAGATAATCCATCTCTCACTCAACAACCCGATTCCCTAGGTCGCTTTGGTCAATTTGGAGGCAAATACGTCCCCGAAACTTTGATGGTAGCTTTAAGTGAGTTAGAAACTGCTTTAGCTAAATACCGAGACGAGCCACAGTTTCAACAAGAATTGCAGGAGCTATTGCGAAATTATGTCGGACGACCAACTCCACTTTACTATGCCGAACGTCTGAGTCAATATTATGCTCGACCTGATGGCACAGGACCACAAATTTATCTTAAACGCGAAGATTTAAATCACACAGGAGCGCATAAAATTAACAATGCTCTAGGGCAAGTGCTTCTGGCCAAGCGTATGGGCAAACAACGTATCATCGCTGAAACCGGAGCAGGACAACATGGTGTAGCCACTGCTACTGTTTGCGCTCGTTTTGGTTTAGAGTGCGTCATTTATATGGGCATCCATGATATGGAACGACAAGCTCTCAATGTATTTCGTATGCGTCTGATGGGGGCAGAAGTCCGCCCAGTAGAATCAGGGACAGGAACCTTAAAAGATGCTACTAGTGAAGCAATTCGGGATTGGGTAACTAATGTCGAGACAACCCACTATATTTTGGGTTCAGTTGCTGGACCTCATCCCTATCCGATGATGGTACGGGACTTCCAAGCGATAATTGGTCAGGAAACTCGCGCCCAATCCCAAGAACAATGGGAAGGACTACCAGATATTCTCCTGGCTTGTGTAGGTGGTGGTTCCAATGCGATGGGATTATTCCACGACTTTGTTAAAGAACCTTCAGTACGTCTGATTGGCATTGAAGCTGCTGGAGAGGGAATTGATACTGCTAAACATGCAGCCACCTTAACCAAGGGTAGAGTTGGGGTTTTGCACGGTGCGATGAGTTATGTACTACAGGATCAAGAGGGTCAAATTGTCGAGGCACATTCTATCAGTGCAGGACTAGACTACCCTGGTGTCGGGCCAGAACACAGTTATTTACAAGCCAGCGAGCGCGCTGAATACTACAGCGTAACTGACCAGCAAGCTTTAGCTGCTTTCCAACTGCTCTCACAACTAGAAGGAATTATTCCCGCCTTGGAAAGCTCTCATGCGATCGCCTATCTCGAAACTCTCTGCCCTCAACTGACTGGCAGTCCCCGCATTGTGATCAACTGTTCGGGACGCGGCGACAAAGATGTCCATACCGTTGCTAAATACTGGAATCAAAGTAAATTACCTGAGTTCGGGATAAGAAAAGGGCAGGTAGTAAGCTGAAAATAATAGCAAATTCAGTGAGCCTGTCCTATGTTTAGTGAGGTACAGTCGGGTCTCCCGACCATGTAGAGTGCGATTCGTTCATCCGAAACCCAGATAAATAGGGGGATGGAGGCACTTCTAGAGTAACCCACACTGGGCTCCAATAAACTATGACAAAGTAGGACAGGCGCGGAAGGGGGCTTGTATTCTAAGTAATCTGTTAGCACGCTTTGGCTCTCGGTTTATTGAAGCCCCCTTCGCGGACGAAAATACCCCCAACAGCGCGATTACACATGGCGTTTGCGGAGCAAGTCCGTTCGCGGTTGCGAAGCAAGTCGCAGACTCAGCGCGTCCGAAGGACGTAGGACTCGGAAACCTCGCCGTGTCTCGCGCTCAATTTTTCGGCTTTAAATAGTATATTTCTACTAAAAAAGGGGGTATTTTGTCCCCACTCAACGAAAAACTAGGACGACCAAACCCTTACAGTAGGGAAGCCTGTCCTACTTTGTCCAGGTTTTCTCTCGAGGCAGAGCGTCAAAAAACCATCACGCTTTGGGAGGACGAGATGAATTTTGTGAATTTTGCTTGAGCTGTTCCTCGATGTAGGCTAATCGCTCACTCAGAACTACTACCACTGCTTTTACGCTCTCTGGAGTGGCAGATTGGGATGCCACTCGGAATTTTAATCCCTGCGATCTCTATTCCTGAACTCATGTTCCAAATTTTAGAGCATCATTGCTATTAAAAACCACCTTTTTTCGTTAGACTCTGGGACGGTTACCTCCCCTTTTTCAGTCAACTCTACTAGAACAATAGGGGGAATGGTGAGTCGTTGCTGAAGGTTATGAGTAAGAGAGATTTGAGGAAACTGTTAATACCTAATTCCTCGATATTCTAGAGGATAGGGAGAATCATTGGCTGGCTCAATAGATTTAACGGAACTTTCAGATTGACAAAAAAGCGTAACCTATGCAGTGTAAGAGATACAACCCTGTTGAACCAGTCATTTACTGGGGACAAATTAGAGAAACACCAAGTAAATCTAATGCTTTTTGTTGTAATGCAGTAG
>JASJDX010000062.1 GCA_030064975.1 Pleurocapsa sp. MO_192.B19 | reverse complement strand
GGAGTAATCTGTGACTATAAAAGTAGTATTGAAATTCAATAACAAAAGTATCAACAATATTTTTATTTTTATGTATCTTTAGATACATTTTAATCATCCTGTCAGTACGCAGTACAATTGTCAATATCCAGCTTTTACTTATGATGATTCACGATTGCTCAATCAACTATTTACCCAGTTAATTAGAGTTCTTACAGGAAAACCTGTTGCCCCTTTATTGTTAACTCCACTAGGAGAATCTGCCCAAACTGGACCAGCAACATCTAAGTGCATCCACGGAGTATCTTTAACAAATTGTTTCAAAAATAAAGCAGCGGTAATTGAGCCACCAGCACGAGGGCCTGTGTTTTTCATGTCAGCAATTTGTGACTTTAAACCCTCAAAATATTTTTCTTCCATTGGTAATTGCCAAAATTTTTCTCCTGCCAAGTCCGCAGCAGTTTTCATTTCCTCTGCCAAAGTATCGTCAGTACTCCACAATCCAGCAATATTGTTACCCAGAGCTACAATACAAGCACCAGTCAAAGTAGCTAAATCAACGATCGCATCTACTTCTTGTTTTTCGGCATATACCAAAGCATCAGCTAGGGTAAGTCTACCTTCGGCATCAGTATTATTAACTTCAATAGTTTTACCATTGGAGGCTTTGAGGATATCTCCTGGGTGCATAGCCTTGCCGCTAATCATGTTTTCGGTGGCAGCACAGATAAAGTGAACTTCCACATCTGGTTTGAGTTGAGCGATCGCTTTTGCTGTCCCCAGAGTTGCTGCACCACCTCCCATATCCATTTTCATGGTTTCGATTCCGCTACCACCAGTCTTCAGGTTTAAACCACCAGAATCAAAGGTGACACTTTTACCGATAATGGCTACTTTTCGTTTGGCTGTACCTACGGGTTTATAGGTTAGATGAATAAATTTAGGTGGTATATCCGAAGCTTGTCCTACTCCTAAATACGCTCCCATGCCCTGCTCAAATTTTTCGCAATCTGCTTGTTCGAGGATTTTAATTCCCAAGCCATATTCCGAAGCTAGCTGTTTGGCTGTTTCTGCCATCGTCACGGGAGTAACTTCGTTAGCTGGAGCGTTAACTAATTCTCTTGCCAAAATTACCCCAGAGGCAATAGTTTCAGCGTTAGCGATTGCTTGAGCTTGTCCCTTTAAGCCAATTAAGTCTATGGTTTCCAGTTTAGGTTCTTTATCTTCAGGTTCAGACTTAAACCTATTATCCTGATGTAGAGCTAAAATAATCGCTTCGGTGATTGCTTGAGCTACAGCTTCGGCTGACTCTGAGCCAGTAGACAAACTTATCCCCAGGGTTTTTTCTTTGGTTGCTATGCGGGCGATCGCTGCTGCGGCACTGCGCCAACTATCTAATTTCAAGTCCTCAGCTTTACCCAAACCCACGAGGGCAATTTTACGCACGGGATTTTTGCCCCCCACTCGACTAACAGCGGTAGTGCCAGATTTTCCTTCAAATTCTTCATCGGCGATGAGTTCAGAGATTGTTCCTGCTAATTTCTCGTCTAATTTAGCTAAATCTCCTGTCAGCTCAGTTTCTCCTTCTAAGATACCAACTGCTAGTAAGTCGCCAGTCCAATCTAATAATTCTGTATCGGTTGCTTTGATCTGCATCCTTTGTTACTCAATCCTTTGTGTGAAGTTACTCTATTTCAGTTTATCTAGATAGTGATTGGCTAAACAACAAAAGTATTAATTCAAAATATCTTTTTCTTAAAATCACTTAAATTTTTAGCTCAAAATAAATACTGAGAAATAAACACTATTGACTAAAGTGTTTATACTGTTGTGTTCCTTTTTAATAAAAGCTTAAAATTTTAAATACTACTATGAGCATAGCAGTTTATAAAATAAATTTACGCTACATTTTTAGATAATTGTGAATAGTCCTGTCTCTCATAATTCTTTGATAACTAAGTCTAGTAATAATAAACAACTGGGTGCAATTTTAAGCGAAGCTGGTTTAATTTCTGCACAACAAATTGAAGTTGCCTTAAGAGATCAACTGAGAAATCCAGAGATGCGAATTGGAGAGCTTTTGGCTTTACGAGGATGGATCAAGCAAGAAACTGCTGATTTTTTTGTCGAACAATGGCAGGAGCTTGTCAAACAAGAAGCAAAAAAGCCCCTAGTTTACTATTTTCGTCAAGCTGCACTATTAGATGAAGCACAAATTGAAGAAATTTTGGCAGAAAAAAGTAAGAGAACTGAAAAAGTTCGCTTTCATCATGTGGCAATTCAGATGGGTTTAGTTAAACAACAAACTGTTGACTTTTTTATTAAAAATTTATTGATTTATGGAAATGGTAAAAAATATTCAAGAAAATCTTCTTTTGCCACCCCTTATGAACTGCTCAAAAATTATATTCGAGGAGAAACTAATTTTCAGCGATCGCAGCTTAAAAAAATTAAACTTAATTATGTAACTCTTAAAGAAGTTAATCTTAGTCATTCAAATTTAGCTGGGGCCCAATTACAGCAAGCTAATTTGAATAACTCATCTTTTAAACAAGCCGATCTTAGTAATGCTAACTTAGAAAAAGCGCTTCTCAAGGAGGTAAATTTTGAATCTGCTTGTTTAAATCAGGCTAATTTAACTGATGCTCATTTAGAAGGTTCTAATTTTAAGGATGCTAGTCTTAGAGAAGCTGATCTTAGAGATGGTTACTTTGTTAACGGTTGCTTCCAAGGAGCAGATTTACGTGATGCCAAGCTACAAGGAGCTAACTTCCAGGGAGCGACTTATGATTCTCAGACTTGTTTTGATCCTGGCTTTGACCCAACCATAAGAGGGATGGAATTAGTGTAATTTGTTTAGAATTAATTAGCAATCAATATTAGTAATCAATTACTTTAACTGCACATCCAAATCTGGGCGTAAAGTTTGTGCTTGACGTAAATAACGATGAATCATTGCCGACTGGGGAAGACAGGTATTGACTTGAATGAGAATTCTAATGCAGCGTTTTAAACTTCCTTGGACGTGCATTTGTTGTAAATCTATTAGAGGAACATGATTCCAACCAAGGCGTTTTCTAGCAACAGCGGCAGGAAATACCTGATCGAGGTCGGCAGTGGTAGTAAAAAATACGCAAACTATGTCTTCAGCTTGAAATTTATTATGGACTTCAATTTCATCTAGTAGTTCATTGACTGCCTCTGCCAATGCAGTCACTGTATTTTCAGGAACAGTAGTTGCCCCACGAATGCCTCGTACTTTCCACTCCACTCTTTTTTCTCTCCCCTAATTTTATTTTTTGATCTTCAACACCACATTATTATTGCAGAGATAACTTTATCGGTCGAAACTAAGCCAAGTTTATCTCATTAATTGATAATTGGTGGTTTATTTAGGGTCGATATAACCACAAAGGTAGACCACTGGTAGCTAAATCAAACTTTACTGAATCGATCGCCATACCAATACCAGATTTAGTTTGACTTCTACCAGGAATAAATCGATTAATAAATGGTTTGGGTTCTTCAATGTTGAAGTATTCGGTTTTGTCGGGGTCTAATCCTGCTAATTCTGCTGCCCAACGACGGGCATCTTCTTCTGTTCCCAGGCGATCTACCAAACCTAATTCTAAAGCCTGTTCGCCAGTAAATACCCGACCATCGGCAAAGGTTCTGACCGTCTCTTCATCAAGGTTGCGTCCTTTGGCAACGGTAGCGACAAATTGACTATAGCTAACATCAATTAGCTGTTGTAGGATATGCTCTTCTTCTTCGGTTAATTCACGGTCAAAGGCTAAAATATCTTTATAAGGGCCAGACTTAACCACTTTGAATGAAACACCCACTTTATCTAAGAGACGTTCTAAATTGTTGCCTCGCAGAATAACCCCAATACTGCCTGTAATTGTGCCTGGGTTGGAAACAATATGTTTAGCACCAACGCCGATATAAACACCCCCCGAAGCCGAAATATTACCAAAGCTAGCAACTACCTTAACGTCTTTTTCTGACTGTAGCCGTTGTAGGGCAGTAAAAATCTCGTGAGAATCTGCTACCGTACCGCCAGGAGAATCGATGCGCAACAGTAGGGCAGGAAATTTTTTTTCCTCAATAGTTTTAAAAGCTTTGAGGACTTGTTTGCGAGTTTCCGAAGCGATCGCACCAGTAATTTCAATTCGGGCAATTTGTTTTTTGTTTTTGTTGAACGGCCAAATCATTAAAAGATATCTATATATAAGTTAAAAGAGGCAAAATATTCATGCTAATCAATGATAACTTAGTTTCTATTTGCCCCTCGTTGAATTTTAACTGATATTGATCTGGTTCATACTGCTAGTTGTCGGTTACCAAAACACTTAGAGTGATTGATAGTTTGTTTACATTTTTTGACACTCTGCCCGATGAATCAGGGCAGTTTCCGCGCTGCCGGCTTAACAATTATGAATTTTGATCAAACTGATAATTAGTAGCTAGCTCTATTTCAGGGTCTTTTCTTGCTTGAACTTCTGTATCACTAAGATGACCATTGTTTCCTGAACTTCCTGAGCCTTTATCTCCTTTGATTAGAGATTCTAGGCTTTTGATCACGATATATAAAGAAGGGACTAAGAATAAAGTTAAAGCAGTGGCAAAGAGCATTCCGCCAAACACTGCTGTTCCTAATGACCAACGACTAGATGCACCTGCACCAGTTGCTACTACCAGGGGATAGAAACCAACCAAACTAGAAATAGCAGTCATTAAAATTGGGCGAAAACGCTCTTGTCCTGCTTTAATTGCTGCTTTAACGGTGTTTAGTCCTTGTTCTTTTAACTGGTTAGCATATTCCACAATCAAAATTGCGTTTTTACTGGCTAACCCAATCAGCATTACCAGCCCAACTTGGACATAGACATCATTGTTAATCACAGGCCAAATGCTTCCCGCCTGAAGAATATTTGCCCTTAACCAAATAGCGGCGATCGCACCTAATACTGCTAAAGGTACGGTAAGCATAATGATAATCGGGTCTACATAGCTTTCGTATTGGGCAGCTAGGACTAAAAATGCCATTAATAAACCCAAACCAAAGATAATTGCTGACTGTCCTCCAGCAGATTTTTCTTCTAGTGCTGTACCAGTCCATTCATAACCCAAACTAGCAGGTAATATTTCCGCTGCCACTTCTTCCATTGCCTGAATTGCCTGTCCTGTACTATAGCCAGGTGCAGGTGAACCTTGAATTTTAATGGCACGGAATAAGTTGTAGTGGGTAATGGTTTGAGGTCCTGTAAATTCTTTTAGCTGGACTAAAGTAGCCAAAGATACTAGCCGATCGTTTTGAGAGCGTACATAAAGCTTCCCAATATCCTGGGGGTTAGAGCGAAAATCGCCGTCTGCCTGGATATAAACTCGATACTGTCTTTGTCCCAAGACAAAATCATTAACGTATCTTGAACCTAAATAGGACTGAAGAGAATCAAAAATATCGTCGATGTCGATTCCCAAAGCTTTAGCGCGATCGCGATTTACCTCAACCTCAATCTGGGGAGTATTGGCAGCAAATTGGGTAAATGCTGCACCAATTTCTGGTCTTTGATTGGCAGCAGCAATCATTTTATTAGCGTTTTCTACCAGCACTGAGATGGGCAAGCCACGACGATCCTGTAGCTGGAATTCAAAGCCCCCAAAGGTGCTTAAACCTCTAACTGGAGGAGCATTAACAGCAAAGGATCTTGCTCCTGTAATACTCTGGAATGAACCGTTGAGACGACCAAGAATGGCATAAATTGACTGGTCTTGATTTGGTCTTTCCTCCCAAGGTTTGAGCTTACCAAAGACAAAACCGCGACTACTACCATTCCCTTCAAAGCCAAAACCACTTAGGGCAAAATAGCTTTGAATATCTTCAACCTCAGCAATTTTTTCCCCTACCTGTTCCATTATTTCCTGAGTGTAGTTAAGAGAAACTCCATCGGGGGCTTGCACAATAGTAAAGAAATAACCTTGGTCTTCTTCGGGAATAAAACCTGTAGGAACTAAGTTATATAAAAAATAGGTAAAGACAATCAGAGCGGTAAAAACTGCTAGAACAAAGGGACGAACGTACTTCTTAGTTAGAAAAGTCATCCCTTGAGTGTACTTATGGGTAATCCAGCCAAAAACCTGATTAAACTTGTTGAAGAACCAGCCTAAAACACCTGTTCTTTCTTTCGCAGGGCGTAATAAAATACCCGCCATTGTAGGAGAGAAGGTGAGAGCGTTAAAGGTAGAAAGAGCGATCGCAAAAACAATTGTTAAAGCAAACTGTTTAAAGATTACTCCTGTCGATCCAGGGAAGAAAGACACGGGGATAAACACTGCTGCCAATACTAAAGAAGTAGCAATTACCGCCCCGCTTAACTCATTCATGGTGTCAATCGCCGCAATGCGAGGTTTCATCCCTCGCTCTACTTTAGTGGCGATCGCTTCTACTACTACAATCCCATCATCTACTACTAACCCTGTAGAAAGCACCATGGCAAACAAGGTCAGGGTATTAATCTGAAAACCAAAGATATTGAGAAAAGCAAATGCACCAATCAAAGATACAGGAATAGCGATCGCCGGAATAATCGTGGTGCGCCAATCTTGTAAAAAGATAAAAATAATTAAAACTACCAGTAAAATCGCCTGAACCAGAGTTTTAATCACCTCTGTCATGGATACTTGCACAAATTCAGTAGTATCTAGAGCAATTTCGTAATTCATCCCTGGGGGAAAGTCTTGAGCTAGTTCGGCAACTACTTCTTTAACCGCGCTACCAACTTCTAGGGCATTACTACCAGGAAGCTGAAACACACCCATCCCCACGGCGGGATTACCTTTGAATTCAGCAGAGGTATCATAATTTTCTGCTCCTAATTCGGCTCTACCAATATCTCTGAGCTTAATTAAATTACCAGCATCTCCTATCCCCACTACCAGGTTGTCAAACTCTTCTGCACTGCGTAATCTACCAGAAGCACGGAGGGTAAACTCAAATCTTTGGTCATCAGGAATAGGTTGTCTGCCAATACTTCCGGCACCAACCTGAATATTCTGTTCCTCTAGGGCATTGACCACATCTTCTGAGCCTAAATTACGGGCTGCTAGGGCATCAGGATCGAGCCAAAGGCGCATGGCATATTTCCTTTCACCAAAAATAATTGCTCGTCCTACCCCTTCAATTCTTTTGACCCGATCTAGTAGATAAAGATCGAGATAGTTACTTAAAAACAGGTCATCATATTCCCCGTTTTCAGCATAAAAAGCAATCCCCAGTAACAAGTCTGGGGAAGATTTTTGCACTGTTACTCCAGTTTGTTGCACCGACGCTGGTAACTGGGGTTCAGATAAAGCAACCCGATTCTGTACATTGACTTGAGCAATATTACGATCTGTATCTGGAGGAAAAGAAACTACAATATTGCTAACACCATCATTACTGGTATTAGAGGACATATAGCTCATATCCTCTACCCCATTAATTTCTCGTTCAATGATGGTGGTAACATTTGTCTCAGCAGTCTCTGCATCCGCACCGATATAAGCCGAACTTACTTCAACTTGGATTGGTGCTACCTGGGGTAATTGGGAAATAGGCAACATAGGAATGCTGATTCCACCAACTAGCACAACAATAGCAGCGCAAACTGTCGTTAATACTGGTCTTTTAATAAAAGTATCGGCAATACTCAGAAGCATAATTTATTTGGGTATTGGAGATTGATTGATAACTTAGAAGTAGGGAGTAGCAAGTAGCAAGTAGCCCTTCGGGTATGTCCTTCGGACACGCTTCGCGAACGACAGTTTGCTTATGCTGGGTAACCCGTCCACCGCAACTGTCTCACAAGTAGCAAGTATTGATTACTTATTGCTTATTACTTATTACTTATTACTTATATTTTGGCTGCTGACAGATTCAGTTTTAGTTTCAGTATTAATGGGAGTGCCATCAGCAAGGTTGAGAATACCCGACGTAATTAGTTGATCGCCAGATTCTAAACCCGAAATGACTTGATAGGACTGACCTTGAATCGCGCCTAGAGTAACGGGTCTTTGTTTGGCGACCAAAATTTTTCTACCGTCTTCTTGTTTGGCTTGTTCAGCGACAAAGACAAAGCTTTTCCCTGCAATACGAGATACTGCTTCGGTAGGAATTAAGACTCCTGATTCTTCCGACCAGATAATTCTGGCTCTGGCAAAACTATCATCCATAAGTCTGCCGTTGTTATTAAATGCTGCTTTAACTAAAATTGCCTGGCTATTTCTATCGGCTCTAGGAGAAATAAAGCTGATATCACCTGTAGCGAGCGCTTCTCCCTGACGATCTACAATTTCGACTGGCAAACCTAATTCTAAACGAGAAGATTGTTCAAGAGGAACACCAATATTTAATTCTAGGGCATTATCTTGGGTAATGCTAGTTACTTGGTCTCCTGCCTCGACGTAATCACCAACTTTGGGCGAGATGTCTCCTACTACCCCATCGATAGGTGCAACAATGCGGTTAAAACCAAGATTTTCTGCAGCAATGTCTACTCTTGTTTCTGCTTGCTTGAGAGATGCTTGTTGTCCTGCGATCGCCGATTTGGCGGAATTAACTCTCTCTTGGCTAGCATGGAGAGCTTTTTGACTAGAATTTAGAGCGGCTTTTAGGGCATCTGTTTGAGCAATAGCAGCATTCATATCTCTAGTGCGATCGTCTAAATCTTGTTGGGATTGCGCTCCTTGTTCAACTAAAAATTTAGTTCTCTCTAAGTTGGTTTGAGCCAGCTCTAGTTCTGCCTTTTGCTCTCTTAAATCTGCTTTACTTTGTTCTACGGCTGCTTCGGCACTGGCTACATCTGCTTCTGCCCTTCTTAATTCAGCCTCAGCATTATTTAAATTAGCTCGTTGAATATTAACCTCAGACTGGGCAGCATCGACCTCGCCCTGCTCTCTGTTCAGTTGCAGTTGAATAATTAGGTCGCCTTCTTTTACCGCATCTCCTTCTTGGGCAGCGATTTCAATAATTCTCCCATCAACTCTAGGGGCAAGAGCTACTCTTTGTGTAGCTTCTAGGCTGCCAACAAACTCAGAACTAGATTGAACATTGCCATTACTTAAATATTTAATCTCTACAGGAACAGCAGGAGGAGGAGCTTGAGCCTCTGATTGTTGTTTACCGCAACCAGTCAAAACAAAAAATAATAATGATATACCAAGAGCTTTACTAGCGACTATATTATTCTGTTCCATGACAATATAAAAAAATAATTAAAATTATGCTCTTAGCCTTAATATGACTTATGTGGACTCTTTTCGGCAAGTAGGCACTTTCAAGTATAATAGTTACCCTATGGTTTCCAAAGAAGAACAAGAACCCTTACTCAATAAAGACTGTCCAGTACGGCAGGTAATCAACATTGTTGGTGATAAATGGACATTGCCAGTTCTGTATGTTTTGAAGCAAAATACTAAACGGTATAGTGAGCTACAACGTGAGATACCTGGAATATCAAAAAAAATGTTGACCCAAACACTGAGACGGTTAGAGTCAGATAACATTGTAAGACGGACTGTCTATCCCGTCGTCCCTCCTAAGACAGAGTATAACTTAACTGCTTTTGGTAATAAGTTAATTGAGCCACTAGAAGTCTTAGCAGACTGGGCTTGGGAACACCAAAAAGAATTACAGTTAATTTGTGCTCGGCGAAGCAATCTCGCTACTAATAACAAAAAATCTTAAATCAATAAAAATTAGCAGAATTAAAGTTAGGCTACAGCTAGGTTTTTGACTCTTCCACTTCTTGACTATGAAAATCGGCGCGTTCAAATTATTAGATCGATCGAGTTTAGGGTTATCGGTGATGAATCTCTACATCATCACGGAGTTGATCTTACCGTTTTTATTTGGTATGGGAATATTTACCTCTTTAGGCTTGTCTATCGGCGCAGTATTTGAACTGATTCGCAAAGTGACAGATTCAGGGTTGTTTTGGGGAGTTGCAGTCAAAGTCTTGATTCTAAAAATGCCTGAGTTTATTGTGTTGGCTTTTCCCATGTCGATCTTGCTGGCGACATTAATGGCTTATAGCCGTCTTTCGAGTGATAGTGAACTAATTGCTTTACGTAGTATTGGGGTTAATATTTATCGTTTAATTTTACCAGCGATCGCCTTTAGTTTATGTATTGTGACCATCACTTTTTTGTTTAATAATTTTGTTGCTCCTGCGGCTAGTTATCGAGCTTCTGTCACTCTTAAACAAGCATTAGGAAAAACTAGACCCGATTTTCAAACGGAAAACATCTTATTTGATGAATATGCAGAAATTCAGACAGCAGATGGTGATACTAAAGAAGTGCTAACAAGATTATTTTATGCCGAGGAGTTCGACGGGGAGCAGATGAAAAACCTAACGGTGTTAGATCGCTCTCGTGGCTCTATTAGTCAGATTGTCATAGCGCGCTCGGCTAAATGGAATGTATTAGAAAACATCTGGGATTTTTATGATGGAACGATTTATTTGGTGGGAATGGATGGCGGTTACAACAATGTAGTACGCTTTCAGCATCAACAACTGGCTCTACCGCAAACGGCTTTAGAGATTACGAAAAAGAGTAAAAGAATTACTGAAATGAATATCTTTGAAGCCTGGGAATATTTAAAAGTAGTTAAACATGATTCTGATGAGCATAGAATTCGTAAATGGCAAGTCCGGGTTCAGGCAAAAATTGCTCTACCTTTTGTGTGTTTAGTATTTGCTTTAATTGGTGCTTCTCTTGGTATTAAACCACAAAACTCAGGCAAGGCTACTAGTTTTGGAATTTGTATTGGACTAATTTTTTCATATCATCTGTTGTCTTTTATCTGCGAATCTCTAGGCATTTCAGGAGTTGTTCCTCCTTGGCTAGCAGCATGGTTACCTAATTTTCTTGGTTTAGGTGCAGCAGGTGGGTTATTGGCTAAAGCAACTGATTAATGTAAGTTCGGAGTTCGGAGTTTGGAGTTCGGAGTTCGGAGTTCGGAGTTCGGAGTACTCGCTGCGCGAGACGCTACGCTACGGAGTATTCGCTATTTCCTTCGGAAAACGGGGCTTATAAAGTGCGCCCGCAGGTGACGCACACAGCCCCTCCGCTACGCGAACGCGAAAAGCTACGCAACGGAGTTATGATTTTTTCAACGAGAGAATGGGCAATTCAGACATTTGGCAATCAGAATATTACTGAGTTTTTAGTTTTTTGACCCTTTGTCGAACACACGTTGATTAGTAACTGATAAGAAATAGGATTGTTTTGTTGTTGAGGCTGTTAGTGGTTAGTGGCTAGTTGTTGAAGAATTTTTTAAGTATTATGTTGTTTGTATCTTACGTGAAGACGGGGAAACAAGCAGAGATAGAAAATATTTGATTCTGGGAAATATAGATATTAAGCGGTTAATTATCTTACGTAGTATAGAGTCTAATAATTCATCATCAATGTCTATTCCAGATTATCAAGCGATAATGCTTCCACTTCTCAAGTTTGCAGTAGATATGCAAGAGCATTCTTTACGTGAAGCGGTAGATATTCTTGCAAATCAGTTTTTATTAACAGAAGAAGAAAAAAAAGAATTACTACCAAGTGGAGCAGAAAGTAGATTTTACAACAGGGTCAGTTGGGCGCGAACATTTAAAAAAAAAAGGTGCTATTGATTATGTAACTCGTATAGATAGTAAGATAATTTTAGTTGATGGTAATAGAGTAACAGAGTTGATGATTGAACATAATGTAGGAGTTACTTCTATAGCTAAATATGAAATTAAAAAAATAGATTTTGATTATTTCATAGAAGATTAATTTTAATAAAGTATCTAACTTTGAAATAAATTATGGACGCGAGAAAGATGCTCGCACTATTGGATAAGAATTAAGATCATAGCTTATTGAAGTGTCTGCTATGTATCTAGATAATTATCCTTCATCCCTCAAAACATGACTGATCGAGCAAACCGCAATTCAAGTAGTCAATGGCAATCTTCCATAGGATTTATTGCTGCTGCTGCTGGTTCAGCAGTGGGTTTGGGAAATATCTGGAAGTTTCCTTATATTACTGGTGAAAATGGTGGCGGTACTTTTGTGCTGTTTTACCTATTGTGTATTGCAGTTTTGGGATTGCCAATTATGGTGGCAGAAGTAATGATTGGTCGAACAAGTCAGAGTTCACCTGTGAGAGCTTTCCAACGGCTATCAATGGGTAATTCTTGGTGGCAAGTTGTCGGTGCGCTAGGGGTATTTGCTGGGATTTTAATCTTGTCCTATTACAGTATTGTCGCTGGCTGGGGATTACACTATTTATTGCTTTCTATTGTGGGTGGTTTTCCACAAGATAGTAATCCTCAAGCTTATACTGATTTATTTGATTCTTTGGTTCAATCGGTGAGGTTAAATATTTGGTGGCACACTGTCTTTATGGGAATAACAACCTTGGTAGTTCTGCGGGGAATTAGAGGTGGCATTGAGAGATTTGCCAATTGGGGTATGTTAGCCCTGTTCCTGCTACTAGGAGGACTAGCTATTTACGGAACTACCCTACCAGGATTTTTTCCTGCTATAGAGTTTGTCTTTGGTTTTAGCGATAACTTTACTTGGAAATCGGCTTTAGAAGCTTTGGGTCATGCTTTCTTCTCTTTATCTCTCGGTATTGGAGCAATGTTGACTTATGGTAGCTATTTAAAGCGACATGATGATGTTGTTGGTACATCGATCGCCATTGCGATCGCAGATACAGTTGTAGCCATTGGTGCTTGTTTAGTACTGTTTCCGATCGCTTTTAGCGTAGGACTTGAACCTTCAGCGGGGCCAGGATTGATTTTTATCAACATTCCCATTGCTCTGCTTCAACTTCCTTTTGGACAAATCGGATTATTAGTATTTTTTTTATTATTATTGCTTGCTGCTCTAACATCGGCTATTTCACTCCTAGAGATGGCGGTGGCTTTTTTCATCGATTCACTGGGGTGGACAAGAACTTTAGCAACTTCAACAATGGGGGGATTTATCTATTTACTAGGTATTCCCTCTGCTCTTAGTGGTGGCGAAGGGTTTTTTGGGGCAGGATTGAGGCAGATCTTAGGTATGACTTGGTTTGATGCGGCTGATTATCTCGCGAGTAATTGGTTGCTACCCCTTGGTGGAATTGGAATTAGTTTGTTTGTCGGCTGGCGACTGAATTCTCAACAACGGGTGACTGAGTTTCGAGATGGTTCTAGATTAGGCTCTTGGCAGTGGCTGTATTTTTTGTGGGTTTTAGCAATCCGTTGGTTGTCTCCAATAGTAATTGTGTTAGTAATGCTTTATAATTTGGAGATTTTGTAATTTTAAAGGCTATTTTTCTCTTTCATTCAATTATTTTGCTTTATATTTCAAGATTATGCTGAGAATTCACAATATTTCTGACTTCCATTAGGGCAAAACCCAACAAATTTAATCCTTGCCACTTATAAGGATTTTCCGCGTCGGGGTTATTTTGACCCAAACCAATTCCCCAAATGCGATCACGTGGACTAGCTTCTACTAAAATACGTTCTCCCGTATTCAGTAAAAATTCTTTCAAAGCTTCATTTTGAGAAAACTTACCTATGTTACCTTGCACCACAATGGGTGATCGATATTCTAACCAGATCTCCTGTTTAAATCCCTTTACCTGACGACCAAGTTTTTTCGCCTCTCCTGGGTGAGAAGCAGCCAGAATTTTAGCTAGTGCATCATCATCTTTAAATAACCGTGCTTTCTCTGCCATCATGTAATGTTCGGCAGTTTGATATTCGACACCATCTAGCTGGAATAACGCTTCGTACCATTGGCTGAAACAGCTTTTTCCAATTGAACCATCATGATTTGGCTGATGTCCCCAAAAACACAAATATTTTGGTTTATTTCCTTGATTAATATAGTTGATTAAATCTTGTTTAGTTTTGATTGGGTTCACAATTTGACGCTCTTCTGGAAAATATTTACAGCCGTTTTCAATTGAATAGACTCTGTTTTAAATTAACTAGTTCGTAGCTAAGTAGGTTGACCTAAATAAACTGAATCAAGTAAACGAATGTGAAGATGCTCAAATTCAACCAACAGCATATAAATCATATTGAGTTTACAAATAGAAACATAGCTTACTTTAATCATCTCGACCTACTTATTGGCTATTAGCTATTAGCTTCTAATAAAGTCGAATTTCTGTAGTCTACCCAAATGAAAAGCGCAGTAAGACATTTGATTGAATTTAAAAAGTAAAAAACCCTCCTGTTTTGAAGAGGGCTTTGCTAAAGAAAATAATATATTATATGTTATAAATTTTTAAGCTAAGGGAGATGGGCAGGATACACCTACGCCACCTAAGCCACAATAACCGTTAGGTACTTTACTTAAATATTGCTGATGATAATCTTCAGCGTAATAAAATTCTGGTGCATCAAGAATTTCTGTGGTGATAGTGTCGTACCCAGCTTGACTCAACTCTTGTTGATAAGCTTTTTTAGAGGCCTCTGCTAATTGTTTTTGCTCTGGGGTATAAGTATAAATACCAGAACGATACTGAGTTCCGCGATCGTTCCCCTGACGCATTCCCTGAGTAGGATTGTGGCTTTCCCAAAATACTTTGAGTAACTCTTGGTAGCTAATTTTTGCAGGATCGTAGACAACTAAAACAACTTCGTTATGTCCTGTCATACCACTACAAACTTCCTTATAGGTAGGATTGGGAGTATGACCTGCGGCATAGCCAACTGCGGTAGTATATACTCCTGCTTGTTGCCAAAATTTTCTTTCTGCTCCCCAAAAACAACCCATACCAAAGATGGCTTTTTCCATGTTTTCAGGAAAAGGAGGTTTGAGAGGATTACCATTAACATCATGCTTGTCTGGTACGGGCATAGACTGGCTACGTCCTGGTAATGCTTCGTTAGGAGAAGGAATTGTGGCTTTTTTGCCTAAACCGAATAGTCCCATAAAAATCATTATCTAATTTATGTTAATTTTCTTTGCGTTATCTTCATCATAGAGGAATCATTTAGTTTTTAAATTCGGCTAACCCTACTTTTAAGTTACTTTGCATCTAAATCAAACAAACATTAAGCACTAACTTGATACCTTCGAGTAGAGAATGACAAGATGGATTGAGGCTTGATTGTTGTTCTCTATTTACTTACGATACTATAGCCAAAGCGTATCTATATTTATTGACTAATTCTCGTTCAATTAGTTTTTGTTAGGAAAAAATTATGAAAATTTTAGTTGTAGAAGATGACGAACGTATCAGCGATGCTGTAGTTGAATACTTATCAGATATACACTACGCTGTTGAAGCTGTCTACGATGGACAAAGTGCCTGGGATTTATTAGATGTATTTACTTATGACTTGGTGCTGCTCGATGTAATGTTACCAGAAATGGATGGAATTACCCTCTGCCAAAAGCTACGGAAGAAAGGCTGTGATATTCCAATTTTAATGATGACTGCTAAAGATACCTTAGGTAACAAAATTGAAGGGTTAGATGCTGGGGCAGATGATTATCTAGTCAAACCATTTGAACTAGACGAATTATCGGCTCGTATCCGTGCTTTATTACGTCGAGGAGCAAGTAGTTTACCTCCCGTGTTGACCTGGGATAAATTACGACTAGACCCTAGTAGTTGTGAAGTTTTTTATCAAGATGAGATTTTGCCTCTAAGTCCTAAAGAATATAAGTTATTAGAATTTTTCTTGCGTAATGGTCGTCGTGTATTTAGTCGCGCTCAAATCCTAGAACATTTATGGTCGTTTGAGCAAGTGCCAGAAGAAGCTACGGTCAAGGCACATATTAGGGGACTGAGGCAAAAATTAGAAGCGGCTGGCGCACCCCACGATCTGATTGAAACCGTCTATGGTTTAGGATATCGCTTGAAGGAAGAACCTCAACAAGTATAAAAAACTATGTTTCAAGGCTTGCGATCGCGTCTGTTGATCTACTATCTCATAGTTATGGCAGCTATATTAAGTGTTTTTGGAACAGGAGTTTATGTTGTTTTTCGACGTAGCCTATATAGGCAAGCAGAGAAAAAGGTGATGACCTTAGCTCAATCTGGAACTCTTGTTTTTACTGCTGTACGAAATGGCGGTCAAAAGTATCTTAATCAAGTAGAAGAAGTTCCCTGGCGCGATATTTTTAACCGAGATCAACAAAGCCTAGAATGGTTTGATGAAAAAAGAAAATTACTCGGTAGAAAAGGAATGATTGAGCTTGATGCTCCTTTTGAAGTAGGCTCAGCAATCATCAAACAGCCCAACACAGGAAAAATATTTCGTGCCCACACTTCCTCTGTGTTTATTCGCAACAGTGGTCAAGCAGGACCTCCTTCTCTCGTAGGGTTTGTTAGGGCTAGTCAATCTAGCGAAGAAATTGAAGCGGCAGAAGAACAACTGTTTTGGATTTTAGTTATTGGCGGAATGTTAACCCTAATTTTAATTGGGTTGGGTGGTTTTTGGCTAACCCAGAAAGCTATTGAACCCATTGAAGCCAGCTTTTTACAGCTTAAACAGTTCACTGCTGATGCTTCCCATGAATTACGTAGTCCTTTAACAGCGATTAAAGCCTCGGTAGACGTAATGCGTAACCATCCAGAGCGCATTCATCCCAAAGATGCTAAAAAGTTAGTAGCGATCGCTGGTGCAACCTTACAAATGAACCAGACTCTAGAAGATCTGCTATTTTTAGCCCGTGCCGATGTCGATCCTGATGTGCCTGTAGGCGATCGCCAACTTACTCCAATTTCCCTTAACCAAATTCTGCAAAATTGTTTTGTCCTTTTAGAACCCCTGGCTAACGAAAAAAAAATTGTCTTTCAGTCTAAATTTCGCAGCAAAATTACTATTATGGGAGATGTTGCCCAACTTTCTCGCTTATTTTCTAATTTGCTAGAAAATGCTTTGCAATATACTCCAGAAGAGGGACGAGTAAGTCTAGATTTAGACAAACAAAATCGCTTTGCTGTAATCAGTGTGCGTGATACAGGTATTGGTATTGCTCCAGATCAAATTTCTAAGGTTTTTGATCGTTTTTGGCGGGCTAATAAAGCCCGTTCGCGCCGTGAAGGTGGTACAGGTTTGGGTTTAGCTATCTCTCAGGCGATCGCCAAACGTCATGGTGGTAAGATTGTCGTTACTAGTGAGCTTAATATCGGCAGTTGCTTTATAGTACGTATTCCGATTTTGGATAGTAAAAAATCTTCAACAACTAAAGTAGTATAGTTGCTCAGTAAAATCTTCATTATATTCAGGCTCTAGACTCAATAATTATCAATTGTCAATTAATCGATCAAAATTCCCCAAAAATCTAGCCGCACCATAACTTTAGCG
>JASJDX010000566.1 GCA_030064975.1 Pleurocapsa sp. MO_192.B19 | reverse complement strand
TGATAGAAAAGTACATTTTGAGAAATCTTGCAGTCTATTTATTTAAGCAAGAGGATTAGAAAATATGACAATAGCAGTAGGACGCGCTCCATCTCAACGCGGCATCTTTGATGCGGTTGATGACTGGCTCAAGCGCGATCGCTTCGTATTCGTAGGCTGGTCTGGTATCCTGCTTTTCCCCTGTGCCTATTTGGCAATTGGTGGATGGCTTACCTGCACTACTTTTGTAACTTCTTGGTACACTCATGGTTTAGCAAGTTCTTACCTCGAAGGATGTAACTTCTTAACGGTAGCGGCTTCCACTCCCGCAGATAGCATGGGTCACTCCCTGTTATTCCTTTGGGGACCTGAAGCTGGCTGGAGTTTCACTCGCTGGTGTCAAATCGGTGGATTATGGGCATTTATCGCTCTTCACGGTGCATTTGCGCTGATTGGCTTTATGCTACGTCAGTTTGAGATTGCGCGTCTAGTGGGGATTCGTCCTTACAACGCGATCGCCTTTTCTGCACCCATCGCCGTATTTGTCTCAGTATTCTTGCTCTATCCTTTAGGACAATCTAGCTGGTTCTTCGCACCCAGTTTAGGAGTAGCGGGAATCTTTCGTTTCATCTTGTTCGTCCAAGGATTCCACAACTTCACCTTGAACCCTTTCCACATGATGGGAGTAGCAGGTGTCCTTGGTGGAGCATTACTGTGTGCAATTCACGGAGCAACAGTAGAAAACACCTTGTTTGATGATGGTGGGGAAGCCAACACCTTTAGAGCTTTTGAACCGACTCAAGCAGAAGAAACCTACAGCATGGTAACAGCAAACCGTTTCTGGTCACAGATATTTGGGATTGCCTTCTCCAACAAACGTTGGTTGCACTTCTTCATGTTATTTGTACCAGTAACAGGACTATGGATGGCAAGTATCGGGATTATTGGGATTGCTTTAAACTTACGAGCTTACGACTTCGTATCTCAAGAGTTGAGAGCAGCAGAAGATCCTGAGTTTGAAACTTTCTACACTAAAAACATCCTGCTCAATGAAGGTCTAAGAGCATGGATGGCAACACAAGACCAACCACATCAAAACTTTGAATTCCCAGAGGAAGTTCTACCACGTGGTAACGCGCTGTAAGAACCAGAAGAGAGTTGGTACAGGCAAACAGAAAACAACAAAAAATGTTTTCATTATGTCTTAACCAAAGTTAGCTAAATTTTAGACCCCTCTTTTGTGAGGGGTTTATTTATGAATATTTCTCGCAATTTTGCTGATTAAAAAAATAGCTCCTGGATTTTTACCAAGCCCTTCGGGCTGAAGTAATGAGTAATGAGTAATAAGTCAAGCCCGAAGTTGTTATAAAGCCTACATGCGGCGAATTATGCGCCTTTGTCATTCACGAGGAAGACATAAAAATATAATTCAATATCAAGAATCCTCTTCCGCGATTGTAGAGGTATTACTCATTACTCGTTACTCATTACTCGTGAACTTCCAGCAAATCGTGAACATAAACAAACTATACTATGATTTTTAACTGCTCCACGATAGGCTATAAGATAGCAATTTGATAATTTAATACTTAATTATTGCCAGTTTTTTGTAAGGTCAAGCAAAAATTAGCGGTGTTAATTTTAACCCCAGGCAATTGTGGCGTAGTACCTTATAAACTTTTTCATAACGACCAGATTAGTACAGGATAGATAGTTAATTGTGCCAAAGCTCAAAGCCGGCATTGTTTATAACGATATTAAACCAATAGCTTGCAAGGTTGCATCAGAAGTAGAAGAAAAACTTGCTGCTTCTGGTTATGATGTAAGTATGACTACAGGAGTAGGAGGAATACTAGAATATTCAACTCCTGGTAGTCCTGTTTGCCACACCCGAATTGAGCAGTTAACCCCTCCTAATTTTGATCGAGATACACAATTTGCAGTGGTCTTGGGTGGAGATGGAACAGTTTTATCTGCTTTTAGGCAACTCGCCCCCTACAAAATCCCCTTGCTGACTATTAATACAGGTCACATGGGTTTTTTGACGGAAACCTATCTCAGCCATTTAGATGAAGCAGTTGAACAGTTGTTAGCTCAAGACTATGAAATAGAAGAGCGTTGTATGCTGGCAGTTAGAGTGTTTCGTAACGATGCTTTATTGTGGGAAGCCCTCAGCCTCAATGAAATGGTTTTGCACCGAGAACCATTAACTAGTATGTGTCATTTTGAAGTTCAAATAGGTGAACACGCAGCATTGGATGTAGCAGCAGATGGCATTATTATTTCAACTCCAACAGGATCGACTGCGTACTCATTAAGTGCGGGGGGACCCGTAGTAACGCCTGAAGTTCCAGTATTGCAGCTTGCGCCAATTTGCCCTCATTCCTTAGCTTCTCGTGCCTTGGTGTTTAGCGATCGCGAGCCAGTGAAGGTATTTCCTGCTACTCCCAATCGAATGGTGATGGTAGTAGATGGGAATGGTGGATGTTATATTTTACCCGACGACCACATTCATATTGAAAAATCAGTTTATCCTGCCCGCTTTATTCGCTTGCGATCGCCAGAATTTTTCCGTATCTTGAGAGAAAAACTCGGCTGGGGATTACCTCATATTGCTAAACCTACCTCAGTTGAGCTTCCATGAGTCATAGATAACTCCGCCGCTTGCCCAAGAGATGGGGGGAACAGCGGTCAGACCCCGTAAAGGGTTTAGCCACATCTAGGCGCAAACGTCCGATATAAACGCCTGGGGAGACCCCAGGCGACACGGACTTGGAAATGCTCGCCAAGACACGACGAGACGGCACGGACCTTTCCTCAGCGTTACTAGTCTTAACTAGTAGCATTTTATACCTCTATGACTACTAAGATGACTAGCACCTTCAATTCACCAATTTTGTTACTGACAGATAATATTTTTGCCCAACAAGCAAGCTTGGATTTAAAAACTGCAGGTTACTTACCTATCTGGGAAAAAGCTCAGAAAGGATGGCAAAAACTTAGTCTCCTTGAGCCAGTTATGGTAATTATTGATCGCTCTTTTACCGAAAAATCAGGTTTGCATTTATGTCGTCAGCTACGAAATTCAGGAAATAGGATTCCTGTATTAATGTTAGTTGAGCAAGAAACAGTGGCAGAAAGAGTGGCTTGTTTAGAAGCAGGGGCAGATGACTATTTATTGAAACCCTATCAACGAGAAAAATTACTAGAGCAAATTGGGTTATATCTACAGCCAGAAGTTAGTGTTCAAGAACAGTTAAGATTTAGCGAATTAATTTTAGATTTAACTACACGCCAAGCAATTAGAAATAATCAGGTCATTGACTTAACTATGAAAGAGTTCGAGTTGCTGAAATATTTGATGTCTAATCCACAGCAAGTACTGACCAGGGAAGAAATTATTGAAAATGTTTGGGGATATGATTATCGTGGTGAATCTAATGTCATTGAAGTTTATATTCGTTATCTAAGACTTAAAATAGAAAGCCAAAATAGTAAACGATTAATTCAAACAGTCCGAGGAATCGGCTATGTACTTAGAGAGTCATAAATTTAGAAAATAAATTATATAAAAATTTTATAAACTCTATGATGAAATTTAAAATTAAAATTAATTTAGGTATTGCTTTATTAATTCTATTATCAAGCTGTGGACAGGCTAATACTAACCTCAAAACTACAGCCAATGCTTCAGAGCAAGTGAATCGTGGTCAGATGCTACCGATAACTGCCGAAGCCAAAATTGCTGAAGAAACTATTAAGTTAGAAGTTGCCCAAACTCCAGAGCAACAAAGCATGGGTTTAATGTTTCGCAAGTCTTTGGCAGATAATCGAGGAATGTTGTTTCCTTTTGAATCAGCAAGAGTTGCTCGCTTTTGGATGAAAAATGTGCCAATATCTCTGGATATGATTTTTTTAGATGACGATCGCATTGTGGATATCGCTGCTGATGTCCCCCCTTGTAAAACTGAACCTTGTCCTGTGTATGGACCAGAAAGCCTAGTCAACCAAGTAATTGAATTACGGGGGGGAAGAGCCGAACAGTTAGGAATTCAAATAGGGGATCAAATTGTCGTCAAATTTTTAGATTCTCAGTAAAAGCTATAGCTATAATTATATAGTTATCAGTAATTTCACTGCTTATTAATAATTAATCCTTAAATTTATACTCATTAATATTGCTAAATAATAATTAATATTAATGAAGATAATCTTAGCTAAATTTCATTATCTACCAAAAAACGGAGTAAAAAAAAGAAAATTAAATACTATCTTCTTTATAATTAGCAAATTGTGGTTCTAGGTATTAATATATGTCATTATGGAAACTCAAAATTATTGATTACTGTAAAAGAAAAAAAAATTCAGAACTCTCTTGGTAGAGAAAATAAAATTTTCACCAATTGTGATTAAAAACACAGGCACAATTGTATTGATCTCCAAAAATAGTAAAAATTCACAAATTCATCTTTGATCGGTAATGACCAGAATCATACTGTTCAAGAAACACAGTGACCCATGATTTGATTAAAAAATTTGAAATTAAGGTAAACAGCCATGAAGCCAGCCATATATGCCAAATTTGTTAGATTCTTGAAAGAAGACTTAGCTCTTTCGAGCGAATCAATTGAGATCGTTCAACGAGCAGTAGAGGAACATCCTGCGCCTATACCTATGATTCTTTGGCAGTATGGATTAGTTACCCTAGAGGAACTAGACCGTATTTACGATTGGCTTCATAGCAAAACTAAATTCGATTTACACTAGTAGACGTGGGCGTAAATAATACCACTAATAATTTGAGTTAAAAGCCTGATAATATCTGACTATTCAAGCGCAGCAGTACTGAATTCCTAGCTTTTAAGCTTAATCAACCTGCGCCTTAACAAATCGAGAGCAGAACAAGAACTTAGATGACGAATCAAAGTGCGCCCCCTTTGTTGACCAAAACGATATTCTTGACTCAGGGTTGTATCATCAGGACTAGCCAGTCCAATGTAAACTAAGCCTACTGGTTTAATTTCTGTACCTCCACCAGGGCCAGCTATTCCTGTAATCCCAATACCCCAATCGGTCTGTAAACGCTGCTTGACTCCTAACGCCATTTGTTCGGCAACAATCCCACTGACTGCGCCATACTGCTCTAAGTCATAATTATCAACACCCAACAAAGCATTTTTGATCTGATTGGCATAAGCAATTACTCCTCCCAAAAAATAGTTAGAGCTACCAGGAGTCTCCGTTAGCATTGCCCCCAACCCCCCACCTGTACAGGATTCAGCTACACTTAGGGTTTGCTGGGCATCATTTAATAGTTTTCCTACCACCGAAGCCAAAGTATCTTCATCGCTGCCAAAATAATTTAGTCCCGCAATATTTTTGATTTCTGTAGTCACAGGCTCGATCATAACTACTGCTTTGGTTTTTGACGGAGCTTTAGCCGAAACTCTTAAACGCACTTCTCCTTTTCCTGCATAGGGAGCAACGGTAGGATTATCAGAATCAAATAAATGAGATACTTTCTCTGCTAGAGCCGACTCGCCGATGCCTCGAAAACGCATCATTTCGCTATGAATGATATCTTGACCCCAACCTTGGCTTTTAAGAAAAGGAACAGC
>JASJDX010000565.1 GCA_030064975.1 Pleurocapsa sp. MO_192.B19 | reverse complement strand
ACTAGTAGTCTGCCAATTTTGAAATGATGGATGCTCAAAAAAGTTCGAAATTCGGAGTTCGGAGTTCGGAGTCAGAAGATTTACCCCTCAATTCAAACTTGTTAGAGTACTAGGTTTATTTAATGGGCAACCCATCGAGAAGACTCAGCGCAAGGTACTACCTGTGAAACATGTTATTCAGGCTCTCGATATTGCAAGTGCAGTACTGGCGGATGGGCAAATTGTGACTCCCGAAGCTGCCAAATTGATGGCAAAAACACCTATTCCCTTTATGCCCTTCAGACTGTGGCGATGGCTGTATATCAAACTGGGCAATCGGATGTTCCAACAACGGGCTGCTGCCAATCAGGTTGGTGAGTCAGAAAGGTTCGCCCAACCTTACGCTGAAGTTGGGAGTGCAATAAACCCGTGACCGTATTAACGATTTTGGCGATTACGCTCCGCGTACTGGCTGAAAGCCAATCACTGTGCCTGTGTAGGTCAGTAACGATCTTCTACCTTCAACCATGTGAGCCTAGAATAGACGGGGTAGCAGTCGATAAAACACTTTTTTTTATTTCTGAACAATTATTGTTGCGCCACAAATTTGGAAATCATCGCTGATGCCATATTTTTCGAGCAATTGCTTCAATATTTTTGGCTCTACCTGCAAATTTCCTGGTCGATGATCAATTTCAATTAAGTTCCAAGGGATATTTTGAAATGCTTGCCAAACATCTCGCCAAAACCAACGATTAATATTATTTCCATAATAAATATAATCCTTCATCCATTCAGCCAAAGCAGGGTCATATTGTTTTTCTTCAATCAAGAAAGATAACATTTCTGATGGCGAAAATAATAAATGTCCCCACCGAGGAATTGATGAGCCATCTAAACTATAATTTGGAGGTTTAATACCAAGCTGTTGAGCTGTTCTGCTAACCATATCAGGATGGACGTGATGACCTGTTGCACCAGACCATATAGGATACCAGCTAAAATAACCAAAACCCCCAGGACGCATAACTCTAAAACATTCTTGTAGGTATTTGGCGGGGTTGGGAACGTGTTCTAAAACATTTAACGAGATCACTAAATTAAAAGAGCCGTTGCTAAAGGTTAGATTTTGTCCGTCCATCCAATAAAATTCGTTGTTGAAGCGACGGTGTTTAACACTTTGGTCGGGAAAACCCCAACAGACGTTAGTCCCAACTACTCGACCTTGAGTTTGCTCTGCTAACAATACTAGTTGTCTCCCTGTGGGTTCACAACCATTGTCTAAAATATCAATGTTTAAGGGACTAACATCCGTCACAAAATATTTATGAATAAATCTGATAATCTGATTAATATTCAGTAATGTCCTGAGAGTCCTTGCTTTTTCATATGCTGCTTTGGCAGCAAAAAACTTGGCTTGTTTAGTAAAAATATCGCCAATTTTAATTTGAATTTCTGCAGCATTATGGGGAACTAGTTCAATTAACTGCTGGTAAATAGCGATCGCTCGATCGTATTGTTCTTGTTGATTGAGCAAATTTCCTAAGTTGTGATACACCCAAGCTGGAGATTGAGGATCTAATGCAATTGCCTGTTGATAGACAGAGATAGCTTCTGTATCATGCTGTTGTTGTTGTAATAGTTTTCCTAAGGTTTGATATACCCAGGCTGGTTGTGCTGGTTGTAAAGTAATTGCCTGTTGATAAGCCTCCATCGCCCGCTCAACTTGCTGTTGCTGATTGAATATATTTCCTAATTGTAGATAAATGCTTGCTCTTTGGGGTTGTAGCCAGAGAATACGGCGATAACAGGCGATCGCCGTACTTAAATCCTCCTCTTGCCGACATTTATTAGCTAAATTAATTAGCTGCTGGACATATTCTCGGTCTAGTGTTTTCAACAATTCAACATTTAACATTCAACATTCGATTTTTCAGCAATACTTCCTGTAGATGACGAGAATACTTGGGTTCTTGAGGGTTAAAATTTACTGCGGACTGATAATGAACGATCGCATCATTGAATTGTTGCTGTTGTTCGAGGACAAGACCTAACTCAAAATGAACTTCAGGAAAGTTAGAGTCGATTTGCAGTCCAATTTGATAAAAAATAATTGCCGTTGCCCATTCTTCTTGTCTGGCATAGGTTTCAGCTAGCAAAAAGTAAACTTCTGGAGCGTAGGGTTTAAGTTCCAACAGTTTATAGTAAGGCTGTAGATAGTCCCGATCAACTTCAATTGCTCGATAATAACATTGGCCTGCTTCTTCTCTTAGGGACTTGGCTTCGACAGAAAAAGGTTGAGCCTGTTTGATTAAATTATCTCCTAGTCTTTCATAAGCGTAGGCATTAGCTTCTTTAGTTAGAAAATAACGATATGCCTCCGTAGCTTTCTGCCATTTCTGTTGTCGAGCTAGAGCATCTCCTAAATGATAATATGACCAAGGGAAACCAGGATTTAGTTCAATTGAACGTTGTAATGCTTGTTCTGCTTCAGGCCATCTTTCTAGGCGAATAAAAGCCATACCCAAGTGGTGATATGACCAAGTTTCATCTTCCTTGAGCTTAATCGACTGACTTAAGGCGATCGCTGCTTGCTCCCATTGTTGTTGTTGCATTAACGCTTCGCCAATTTTACGATAACTTTCCCAACAGTTGGGTTCTCTTCGAATTACCTGTTGATAGCAAGCAACTGCTTCAGACCATCTCTGCTCGCCTAATAAAGCTGTTCCCAGGTTACGATAGCTATCAATGGCTTCGGGATTTAACTGCAAACAACGATGATATATAGCGATCGCCTCAGCATATTTTTGTTGCTGTAATAAAGCGATGCCTAAATAATCGTAGAGTTGCCATTTTTGGTCATCCAAATTCAATCCTTGTTGACAATATTTGCTCGCTTGTTGCCACTGTTTTAGTCTTAATAGTACTTCTGCTAAATAAAGATAAACTGTTAGATAATCAGGATTTAGTTTGACTGCCTGTTGATAACAGCTAGCCGCTTCAGCATATTTTTGCTGTTTAACTAAGGTGTTTCCCAAATAAAAATAAGCTGACCAATCATTTGGTTGAGTTTTGATTGCCTGTTGATAGTAAACAATTGCCTCAGACTCAGCCTGATTAGCAACCAATAATTGCGCTAATTGAAAGTTAATTGCTGCGTCACGGGGATTATATTTTAATCCCTGCTGATAAACAGCAAGAGCTTGTTGGGGCTTATCTTGGCTAACTAATAATTGACCTAAAGCAAGGTAAGTCTGAGCTAGGTTGGGCTGTAGCCTAATTGCCTGTTGGTAACAAGCGATCGCCCGAGCGGTCAAACCACTTTTAGCCATAATCTTAGCTAAGTTGCAATGTTCGGCGATCTCTGCTTGCTTAGGCTCTAGCTGCAATGCTTGATACCAGCAATCTAGCATTAACTGTTGTTTACCTAATTTTTTATAGACTCTGGCTAAATTGCGATATGCACTAGCAGAATAGGAATCAATGGCAGTCGCTTTTTTATAGTAATTAATTGCTAGTTGCCATTGTTGTTGTGTAAAAGCTAAACTTCCCAAATTCAAGCAAACTTCTGCATAATCTGGCTTAATAGCCAACGCTTTAGCATAATATCCCATTGCTTCTGTTGGGTTACCCAATTTTTGGATATTATCACCCCAGGTTTTATAAGCCTCAGCTAACTGGGGATCGCAATTCAAAGCTTCTTGACAAGCAATTATAGCTCGTTTCCATTCCCCCTGAGTTTCAAAGCAATATGCTTGTTGGAGATAAATTTGGGCAATTTCTGCAAGATTATTAGGACTAGGGCGATCGCTAGCAGCATCTTTGGCAGTAGTAATACGAGAATCAATCGCTTGACGATAATGAGTACTAGCTTCGGCTAGTTTGCCCTGTTGTTTTAAAGCAAGAGCCAACTGCTGATGAGCTGGGGTAGATTGAGGATCTAATTTAATTGCTCGGCGATAACAAGCGATCGCTTCTGCTAGTTTATTTTGAGCCAGAAATTGATTACCTTGTTTTATTTGCAAGTCAGGGTTAGATAAAGCCTGAAGTAACTTTTTTGCCTGATATTTTTCTTGCCAAACTGAATCGGTATTAGTAAAGTTCGAGGGATTGTTGACCATTTCTCATCAGATCTTAAAGCCAGTAACAATAATAAATAATTGATGAGCAAACATTTTTCAATTATTTACGATCAATTATTAATCATTTTTACTCTATTATGGGGCTGTGAAAGATCGTTAATATCTGGTCCTAGAGGAATAATACCTCCTGGATTTAGGGGGAACAAGTTACCATAGTAATCTCGTTTAACACTTTCTAAATCACAGGTAGCCGCAACTCCTGGTAATTGATATAAATCTCGCAGATAAACTCCTAAATAATCGTAATCTCGGATACGGCGAAGATTGCATTTAAACAGCCCATAATAAACGATATCAAAACGGAACAAAGTAGTAAACAAACGTACATCTGCCAAGGTAGGGCGATCGCCACAAAGATAACGACTAGTTTTTAAGACAACATCTATCTCATCTAAAGTGGCAAATAGTTCCTGACTCGCTCGATCATAAGCTGTCTGAGTTTGGGCAAAACCGCAGCGATAAACCCCATTATTAACAGTGTGATAGATTCTTTCATTCCACTGGTCTATTTCGGCTTTTAATGACTCTGGATAAAGATCAAAATCAGGAAATCGAGCAAATTGATTAAATTCCGAGTTCAGCATGACGATAATCTCGGCACTTTCGTTATTAACAATCGTGTTAGTCTGGCTATCCCATAAAATAGGTACTGTGGAACGTCCTCTATAACCTGGTTGGGATAGCTGATATAGCTCTGGTAAAGTATTGCAACCCAATTCCGTCTCCGACAATACCCAAATGCCCGCATCAGGAGAAGGATAAACAATTGACACGGCGATCGCTTCTTCTAATCCTTTTAAAGCTCTAGTCACCAGAGTACGATGCGCCCAAGGGCAGCCCAAACCGACATACAAACGATAACGATTCGTCGCAGGTGGAAAAGGGTTATTTGCCTTGGTACTAATAAAATTGCGGAACTGACTTTCGGGACGAATATATTCCCCAGTTTTATTGCGGGGTGCAAGCTGAGACATCATGACTTGCCACATAGTCGTCCAAACAAACTTGCCCAGTTTAACGATTGACTTGCCTGGAATTCCCTTATTTTTAGCCATCAGTTTAGTTAGCCCTGCTACCAATTATTTGAGCGCGTAAAAACTTAGAGTCGTATTGCCATAAGACTTCGTGCGATATATCTCTAATCCAGATACTTCTTTAGCTTGCCAGAGTTTTGGATTGTGTTCAACTGCGATCGCTCCTTGGGGGGTAATTAATCCTAATGAGGCGATCGCTTTTAAGACGGGTAAATATAAATAACTATCGTAGGGAGGATCAAAATAAATCCAATCAAACTGCTGTCCCTCTAAGCTTTTAATCTTAACTAAAACATCTCCTTTCAAGACCTGGTAAAATTGTCCTGGGTGGGCTAACTGCTGCCAATTCTGCTCAATAATTTTACAGGCTTTACCATACTGTTCTATTCCCACCACCTTGCTAGCTCCACGACAGAGAGCTTCTCCTCCCATCGAACCATTCCCCGCGCA
>JASJDX010000564.1 GCA_030064975.1 Pleurocapsa sp. MO_192.B19 | reverse complement strand
GAAAAGTATCCCCAGAAACCGTAAGGCGAGGGGTAGGGGGCATTATGGTAGTTTGTCCCGCCAGAGTAACTACTGGCAAAGTTAAAAATATGGTGTAACATTTGACTATATTTTTAATAACTATGACTCACTTTGCGGATGGCGAGCCTCAATTAAGTCAAGGGTGCGACCGACTTTTTCTGGAAGAATAACCACTAAACTACCTTGGGTAGCTTCATCCAGCGCAATATCAATTGCTGTTGTTTCATTGAGAATCGATTCATAATAACAATCAGGTTTTTCTCGCTCAATGCCTTGACAAATTAAATTGGCAACTTCTCCGCGACGACGACCGCGAGTGTCATCATCTTCTTTGACCACAAGTCGATCGAATATTCGAGCAGAAAGCCGACCCAGGGCAATGAAATCTTCGTCACGGCGATCGCCTGGAGCGCCAACCACCCCAATGCATTCCCCCGACCAATTACAGACAAAACTCCCCAATGCCTGATAGCTAGCTGGATTGTGGGCGTAATCTACCAAGGCATGATAACTACCTAAATTAAATAAATTCATGCGCCCTGGCGTTTGACTCACTGAAGCTCGAAAAGTAGTCAGAGCTTGGCGAATATCTTCTAATGCCACTCCTTGAGTAAACGCAGCTAAACTGGCTGCGAGGGCATTGGCAATCATGAAGGGAGCCAATCCTCCTAAAGTCAATGGTACATCGATCGCCTGCTTGATTCTGAGGGTTTTATCTGCCTTCAAAATCGATAAATAACCATTCTCATAAACTGCCGCTAAACCACCCTGGCGGATATGAGACTGCACTAGTTGATTGTGGGGATTCATTGAAAAGTAAGCTACCTGGGCTTTAGTTCGCTTTGACATTGCAGCGACCAAGGGATCGTCGGCGTTGAGTACGGCATAACCATGAGGAAGTACAGTTTCTGCAACCACACTTTTAAGAGCAGCCATGTCTTCAATGGTGTCAATACCGTCAATACCCAGGTGATCCCCAGTTACATTAAGCACGATGCCTACATCGCAGACATCAAAGCCCAATCCAGAACGCAGAATCCCACCCCTTGCCGTTTCCAGTACGGCAACCTCTACAGTTGGGTCTTGCAAAATTAACCTAGCGCTCTGAGGTCCTGTATTGTCTCCTGCTTCTACTAGATAGTCATCAACATAAATGCCATCGGTGGTAGTATAGCCTACGGTGCGTTGAGTTTGCTTCAAGATGTGAGCGATCAGGCGGGTGGTTGTAGTTTTGCCGTTGGTTCCAGTAATCGCCACAATGGGAATGCGAGGTTTGGTACCAGGGGGGAATAGCATATCGAGGACAGGAGCAGCTACATTGCGAGACTTACCCTGGCTGGGGCAAACGTGCATCCGAAACCCCGGAGCTGCATTTACTTCGATAACAACACCGTTAACCTCTGATAGAGGACGGGAAATATCGGGGGTGACAATATCGATTCCCGCGATATCCAACCCAATAATCCGAGCTGCCCTTTCTGCCAACCAAATATTATCTGGATGAATCTCCTCCGTGCGTTCGATCGCCATTCCCCCCGTACTGAGATTGGCTGTAGCCTTCAAATAGCAGATTTCTCCTTCTCGCAGAATAGTTTCAAGAGTACATCTTTGCTTGCGCAGTAGCTCAAAACTACTGCGGTCTAGCTCAATGCGAGTCATAACATTATTGTGACCTTTCCCCCGTCGTGAGTCTCGATTTGCTGTCTCAATGAGTTCTTCAAGCGTCGAGCGACCATCCCCCACCACATGGGCAGGAACTCTCTCAGCAACTGCTACCACTTTGCCATTGACCACTAGCACTCGATGATCCCGACCGCCATGATAACGTTCGACAATAACCTCTTTCAGTTTAGACATAGCAATGGCTGTATCAAAAGCTGCTTCCGCTTCTTGACAGCTATTGATGTTAATTGTGGCGCCCCGTCCGTGATTGCCATCTAAGGGCTTAATTACTACGGGAAAACCGCCCACCTGCTCAATTGCCGCTTCTAGTTCGTCAAAGTAGCGAATTTTTAGTCCGCGAGGCACTGGAATTCCGTGCTTTTGGAGAATCTCTTTGGTCGCTTCTTTATCGCATGCCAACTCAATTCCTAAAATACTGGTGCGATCGCTCTGGGTTGCCTGAATGCGCTTTTGATTAGCTCCGTAGCCTAACTGAGTCATGGCGCGAGTACTCAATTGCATCCACGGTATTCCACGAGCCTCTGCTTCTTTGACGATTGCTTCGGTACTAGGACCAAGAGTCCCTTCTAACCTTAGTTCTCTCAAGTCTCTCAGATCTTGCTCGAATTCGGAATTGGGATAATAGCCTCTATCTATCAGACTTTGACAAAGACGTACTGCCGCTCTGGCAGCATAACGTCCAGCTTTCTCGTCTAGGTACTCAAATATAACCTGATAAACTCCAGGGGTTGAGATAGAATGGATGTAGCTAAATTCGACTGGCATTTCTGTCAAGGACTGGAGTTCCAGAGCCACCTGAGTGACAATCTTTTCCAGAAAAAGTCCTTCTTGTAACTGTTTCAAAAACCCGTCCCAACGGTCAGAATTTAAACTAGAGAACACCTCAATTAATCCCTGGTAAAAGTCAGGAATTTCATCGGAGCGTTTCTCAGTTAGCTCCCCTAAATCAAGCTGCATAACTATTAGCTTTTGGTGTCGAATGCTCCAATAGTTTGGACCGCGTAGTGTCTGAACTTTCAGGATTTTCATCATAATATCCACCTTCTAGGGGATCGTTATCAATTTAAATTTGGTTGGTGTTTAATGTTTATTGAGCAAAATCGAACTAATTATCTTTATTAGCTTTTAATTAATAATTATTGATTTTTTAAGCAGTTAATTATTTTTTTCTAAGACTTATATTCCGTTAAAACCAAATAAATATTTTGGCAATATTTTGGCAAGATAGAAGTCAATGATAGTAACTAAAAAAATCAATAGATTTGAATTTTTCAACTAACTTGTGGTAATCAAGCGGTCAATTCATTATATTCATTACGGAAGATAGATTTTCTGAACGCAGTTGAGATAGCTGAACAGCATAAACCAAAGGGGCGATTTTTCAGAGCTAGCCCGAAAGAAATTAAATGACAACCAGCACCCTTAAAATGGAAATACAGAAGAATTTAAGTTACTTATATCTAACTTTATTTTAGTAGTAATTTGCTAAATAGATAATTTTTTATCTTGGGGCGGAAAAAAGTTTTTTTAATCAAACTATCTCCTCAGGATCATGTCATGATTAAATGACAAAAATATTTTGGTAAATTTTGCCATATGATATTAGTAATAAATTGTTTATAAAACAGAAACTATTGATAAATTTGCTGAATTAATCTGTTTTAGAAGAGATGAGTACCATGAACTTTGTCGAACCTCGCCTTGGACTGGAACAAGAATTTTTTTTAGTAGATAAAGAAGGTAATCTCTCTAATCAAGCCGATGCATTTCTTCAACGTTGCTGGGACATAGCCCAAACGCAAGGTTATTACTCTTATTGCTTTGTACCAGAGTTTGTCAAGAGCATTGTTGAAATTAATACCATTCCTGCCCACAACCTTACTGAACTTACGGCTGAATATATCAAAACGCTCCAACTTGGTTTACGAGCAGCGCAAGAGTCAAATTTAAGGCTTTATCCCCTCTCTACCTATCCTTTGCACATCATGCCAGTGATGCGTGACTTACCAGACTGTCATCTACAACTCCGCACTGTGGGTTTAGAAAGGTTCGAGAATGCGGCTAAGTGTACGGGAACTCATTTGCACTTGGAAATGCCTGCGGGAACAATCGATCGCCGCGTGGGCAGTTCTTACAACTCTTCAGCAGAAGCAAGGGCAGAACTCCTCAATATTTACAACCTCGTCACGGCTTTAGACCCAGCACTTATTGCTTTGTCTCGGGCTTGTCCTTTTTATGAAGGACGAGTAAGCGGCATGGCGATGCGTACCGTGCATTATCGCGGAAGCGAGACTTATGGGTGGGAAGGAGTTTATACTAACCTCCAGCCCGTGGGCGGTTTGCTTCCCTATGCCAACTGTATTGAAGATTTAGTGGAACAACTCTTTCATCGCTACTACATCTGGCTGGAAGCAATGGAGCGAGCTGGCATTCCTCGGCAGCTGTTTTGGGACACAGGAGGAGAATTACTAACTGCTGGTTGGAATCCCGTTCGACTGAATCGGTTGGGAACTTTGGAATTGCGGGGAATGGATAGTAACTATCCAGAAATAACCTTGGCACTAATTACTCTAGTAGTAGATGCTGTTACGCGGGTAAGGCATGAAGAACTAACCGTAAGACCCCAAGCAGGAGCAAAACACTTTCAACTTAAGGGTCAACTGCTAACTGTGCCAGAGTTTGAATATCTCAATGGTGAATTACTTTATGGAGCAGTGACGGAAGGAGTAGACAACACAGTCGTTAGGACTTATTTGGATTCGGTGTTGGAGTTTGCTTTAGGAGATGGAGAGCTTACCGAAGCTTTAGCTAGATTTAGAAATGTTTTAGGCGAATACCGCACCACAGAAACTAATTTGCTGAACGAGTTTGCCCCAGCAACAGCTCAGCTATCTCACGATGAAGGTTTGCGGTTAGTGCGTCATTGTTGCGACCAGTTAGAGGCACAAGTAGAATTTCTCTCCCATCAGTCAAGTGAAAAAGCTTTAACAGTCAGTATGGAGCAGACTTTTCCCAGCAATTGTTCTCGATCTGACAGGGTAGAATAAATAAAGTTTTGGGCGCAAAAATGCAACTATAGTGAAAAATCTTCTTCATAGTCTTCGGCAAATTCAGGCTCTAGTTACCAGCGCAAGCGATCGCGATGCAATACTGTTCGGTTAAGCTAAAAACATAAGTTAATGAGAGTATTCGTCATCCAAATCCGATGGCACTCCAACCATTAACTCTCATTTCCCCAAAAATCCAAGTAAATGAGATATTCCCTCCATTGGAATTAATTATGATGTCTATCAGTTTGTGTTCAACTCAGATCTTGCACCAGTACAAAAAAACTAAATAATTAGCTGTTGGTAATCAATTTATTACCCTTTTCGCTTTAACTTTTACCCCCTTTCCCTGATATCACAAATAAGTTACAGATTAGGTGCAAGATCTGAGCCTTCCACGGGCGCAGTTTTGCTCCCGCAACAGATTAAAACAAGCACATTTATTACTAAAGATAAAACCTTGACTGGGTAAGGATTTCAGAATGTGCAAGTTAAGAGTTAAAAGCAAAACTACCCAATGATGTAGAAATATTTAATCGCGAAGAGTTTATTCAAGAGGAAATATCTTACTGGCAAACTGCTACGGCAATTGGTTTTATTTTTACTCTCGGAACGGCGATCGGTTTTGTAGTTGGGACGGTTATTGTTTACCAAATTCTCTATACCGATGTCGCCAATCACCTATCAGAATACGCCACCCTTAAAGCGATGGGATATAAGGATAGTTACTTCGTAGTTTTAGTCTTTCAAGAAGCCGTAATTTTAGCTGTATTGGGCTTTATACCTGGTTATTTTATTGCTACAGGATTATATAGTCTGGCAGCAGGTGCGACTGCTTTACCTCTAGCAATGAC
>JASJDX010000563.1 GCA_030064975.1 Pleurocapsa sp. MO_192.B19 | reverse complement strand
TACCGTTCTTTAGATCATTTATACCGTTTTAGCATCATTGATTTTTCTGGAATTGCGTTTAACTTTGACAGTATCTTTTTGACTGCTGAAGAAGCTGATTTTAAAGGACGTGCTGCTGTAGAAATCGCTTGTGATTTCGATCATAATCGATATTAAGATAAAAACTTTTAGATAATAGACAATCTGTATTCTAAAACATTTGATTCAGGGCTATTTAATTAGAAAAAACGGAATTTTGTCGCTTTAATAGCGATCAATTTTAAATATTTTCCTAGCAATCGCACATATTAAATATCCATCTGCTATCAAAAGTCATAACTGCGACATAATGCTTATGGGTGTCGATGTATGTGGAAATAATATTTTGTTGCCACATACAGGAAGAATTAATAATTCAGAGAAATAAAAACCGCTACAGGTAAATAAGTAAATAAGCTAATAGCTGATAGATTATGCTATGGATAAAGTATTAATTTTTTTAAACTATCATCTTATTTATAATGAAGGAGTTCGTCAAAGCTTTATTTGACTCTAGACTAGCCCCCACTGCATTGAAAGTTTCTCTGATCGTCGGCTCTATCCTATTTACTATTAATCATGGTGCAGCACTTGCTAAAGGGAAAATGACTCGCAGTCGATGGCTGTCAGGATTAATTACTTATGTAGTTCCTTACACTGTTAATATTCATGGTCAATATATAAGTCGTTCCCGTAGTTCAATCAAAAACTGATTTTAAAGCTTTAAAAAAAACTTAAATAAAAATACTAAATCTTAAAATAATTTAATTCTTGATTTCAAAATATGGTTTTCACTGTTACAGAGGCGCAGTCGGTTGATTTAACCCGCATTCGGGTGGAAATACGTAACTTGCAGTCAAGGTTAGTTGAATGGCGGCGCAAGCTGCATCAAAAACCAGAATTAGGCTTTCAAGAACAGTTAACGGCTGAATTTATTCAGCAAAAACTTCAGGAGTGGCAGATTCCTCACCGAACTGGAATCGCCAAAACAGGTATTGTTGCTACCATTGTCAGTAATTCTCCTGGTAAAGTCTTAGCAATTCGTGCTGATATGGATGCTTTACCAATCCAAGAAGCTAACGAAGTGTCTTATCGCTCGCAACACGATGGTAAGATGCACGCCTGTGGACACGATGGTCATACAGCGATCGCACTGGGCACAGCCTACTATCTATCTCAACATAAAGATAACTGGAACGGCATAGTAAAAATTATCTTTCAACCTGCTGAAGAAGGTCCTGGAGGAGCAAAACCCATGATTGAAGCTGGGGTATTACACAACCCAGAGGTAGATGCAATTATTGGCTTACATCTTTTTAATAATTTGCCTTTGGGGAAGGTGGGAGTTCGTGCTGGGGCATTAATGGCGGCGGTGGAGTGTTTTCGCTGTCAGATTTTAGGCAAGGGTGGTCATGGGGCAATGCCCGATCAAACTGTAGATTCTATTGTCGTAGCCAGCCAGATTGTTAATGCCTTGCAGACTATTGTGTCACGTAATGTTAGACCTTTGGATGCTGCGGTAGTTACTGTAGGAGAGTTACACGCAGGTACAGCCTTAAATATTATTGCTGATACCGCTAAAATGAGTGGTACAATTCGTTATTTTAATCCTGACTTAGAAAATTTAATCAGGGAAAGACTAGAAGCAATTATTGCTGGTATCTGCCAGATGCACGGTGCAAACTACGAACTGAACCATTGGCAACTCTATCCACCAACGATTAACGATAGTGCGATCGCCGAATTAGTCCGTTCTGTAGCAGCCGAAGTAGTGGAAACTCCTGTAGGAGTCGTGCCAGAGTGTCAAACTACGGCAGGCGAAGATATGTCTTTCTTTTTACAGGAAGTGCCAGGCTGCTATTTCTTTTTAGGTTCAGCAAATCCAGATCGAGGTTTAGCTTATCCTCATCATCATCCTCGGTTTGATTTTGATGAAACTGCTTTAGGCATGGGAGTGGAAATATTTGTGCGTTGTGTCGAAAAGTTTTTGAGTAATAAAAGTTGCTAAGCTTGTGACACCCTAAGCCTTAAAATACCTGAGCTTCTTGCCTAATCTCATAAGTAACCTCAGTTCGGGATAAAGAAATTAAGGAGTAATTGTAGTTTTTAGTTTTTAGTTCTTAGTTTTTAGTTTTTAGGCAAGCGCTACATATAGAGACTTTTTGATTAAACACCGATTCAAGAACGAAAAACCCAACTTTAGGTAAGATCTTATGTTGTTCGAGACAACTAACAATTAATGACTAATGACTAATGACTAATGACTAATAACTAATGACTAGATCGAGAACGAGAGTTTAACCCGAACTCAGGTTAATAAATATCACCAACAGTTAGAGCAGACTATGAGCTGTAGCTGGATTTTACTGCTGAGACTTGTAAACTCCACTGCGTAAATTTAGTAAATCAGTATTACTCAAAAAAACAAAAAACAATAGTTTTTAAAAAGATTGAAGGCGATCGCATTTAATCAAGTCATCACCTTATTAAGCAACGCCTCAATTCTCAGCAAATTTTCACCACTAATTTAACAAATACCCTATGAATCGAATAATTCACATGGCATCGATTAACCAACAACAAGAGTATACAACTAAGGAGACTGAACGATGGAAGATATTAACGATACACAAAATAATGATGTAACTACTCCGACCACGATCTTACAGACTAGTCAAGTTTCCCATTTCGAGCCTGGCTTCGGCTTTCCGATACATAACTCATTAGCGACCTTGCATCGAACTGAAGATGGGGTTGAGTTAAAACTGGACACAAAGCTTCCGGAGGGAGCTTATACTACTTGGTGGGTGATTTTCAATGATCCTGAATTCTGCGTAGATGGTTGCGATGCGGGTGATTTAGAAATCCCCGAAGTAAACGCCTCTCTCTTTTGGGCAACGGGAGAAGTTGTCGGTGATAATGGCATGGGAAGTTTTAGCGCTCAACTTTTAGAAGGAGAGCTTCCTCAAGGTTCAGACCAGGTAGTGTTTGGGGAGGGGCTTGTGGATTCATTCTCGGCTGAGATACATCCCATTGTCCGTTCTCATGGACCCGTTGATCCTGAACAAGTAGAAGAACAAATCACTACTTTTAATGGTGGTTGTCCTCCTGAAGGCTGCAAAGATGTCCAATTTGCTGTTTTTCGCTCGGTGTTAGACCCTCAACCCAGCTTGCCTCAATTTACAGTCGGCGATTTCACACTCGGCTTTGATGCGACTAGAATTACAGATATTGCCAGTGGCTTGTTTATAACCGACACTTTTAATAGCGATACGATTCTGTTCGATCTTAGCCATCCCGATGTCTTAGACGTAGAGGTTAGGAACAAAGGGTTGACACTGGCAGAAGCGGATCTTTTGCTGTCTCCAGAATGGGCTGAACTACTGAATATTTCAGACCTGCAAGGCACTGATGTCGGTAACGCTCGGATTGATGCCGAACTAGATGTGATCGCCCCTCAAACTTTTGAGGTAGAGTCTGGGGTAACTAGCGTGTTTCTAGATTTGCCGCTATTAGAAGAGGTTGCTAATTTTCAGTTAGCTGACGTAGATAGCGAAACCGAACCGTTTTCTGACGAGTTTCAGGCTGGCTTGGCCATCATCGATGAAACCGATCTTTCCTTCAGCTTGGCAGATGGCTTTGTTCCTTTGGATGGAACTATTGAGCATGAGGGTTCACTTATCTTTGACGTGCTGCTCCCTGACATAACTGTCGATTTTGAAGGCGAAGATCTATCTGCTGGAACTATTATTACCGATCAGTATGCCGATATTGGATTGACCATTGCCACGTCTTCTGAATATGATGCCATGTTATTTGACACTAATAATCCGACAGGAGACGACTTTGACCTGGCGGCATCTGATTTAGGAAATGTTCTGATCATTTCAGAAGACGGCGACACCTCCGATCCAGACGATAATGCCCATGGCGGAATCTTGACGTTTGAATGGGACACCTTGGTTGACATTACAGGTGTTGGTCTATTGGATATTGATGAGCCAGGAGGTTCAATTACCTTTTTCGCTCAGAATGCTCAGGTGATGGAAACGTTAGAAATACCAGAACTCGACAATAATAGTTTCCAAGAACTAGGATTTGATGTCGAAGACGTAGCTCGGATGGATATCTTATTGGCAGGCAGCGGGGCAGTAACGGCGGTTGATTTCATGCCCTCAGATAATTTTGAGGCGATAGTGCCTGGCGCGCTGGCTTCGCCAATCGCCGCCCCGACTGATGCTCTTGTAGCTTAGTGAGAACTTGAATCTTGTAAACCTTAACTAAAATCAGGAGAACACAAATGGTTGCGACTTTGTTTAAAACTAGTACCTCTTTATTAGGCGATGACTTGTTGAAATGCTGTGCAGAGCGAGCCTCCGTTTACGATCGCGAGAATCGTTTCTGTCAGGAAGATTTCGATGAGTTGAAAGCAGCAGGTTATCTTCTCTTGACCGTTCCACCAGAATTTGGGGGGAAGGGATTGACTCTGGCCCAAATGTCTAGAGAAACTCGGCACTTAGCATATCATGCCCCTGCGACGGCACTCTGTCTTAATATGCATCACTATTGGGTTGGTTTAGCTGCCGACTTGTATCGTGCTGGCGATCGTTCTACTGACTGGATTCTGGAAAGAGCAAGAAAGGGTGAGGTATTCGCTGCTGGACACGCAGAAACTGGGAACGATTTGCCAGTGCTATATTCGACTACGAAAGCCGAACGAGTCGAAGGAGGATACCAATTTCACGGACGCAAATCCTTTGGCAGTTTGGCCCCCGTTTGGGACTGGTTGGGGATTCATGGCATGGATTTAAGCGACCCAGATCATCCTAAAATCGTTCATGGCTTTATGCATCGTGATACTACTGGCTACAGCATAAAAAAAACCTGGGATGTGCTTGGTATGCGGGCGACTCGGAGTGATGACACCATTTTGGATGACGTGTTTGTACCCGATCGCTACATTGCCCGTATAGTTCCTACAGGATTTGATGGCGCAGACTTTTTTGTTCTGTGTATTTTTGCCTGGTCACTGATGGGTTTTGCTAATGTTTACTATGCGATCGCCCAACGAGCAACAGATCTAACGCTTGAGACTGCGAACAGGAAAACATCCATTGCGATGACGCACCCCATGTCCCATCATGCCGAGATCCAGCATGGCATCGCCGATATGCTCCTGGAACTCGAAACCATTGAGCCTCACCTGGAAAAAATCGCCGAAGACTGGTCAACTGGTGTCAATTACGGTGCCGAATGGCCCTCTAAATTGGTTTCCGCTAAGTATCATGCGGTTGAAAGTGCTTGGAAGATTGTAGATCGCGCTTTGGATCTCTCAGGTGGATTTGGGATGTTTAAGAAGAGTGAGTTAGAGCGTCTGTTTCGTGATGCTCGGGCTGGACGCTTTCATCCTGCTAACTCGGCACTTACTCACGAAATTGTTGCCAAGATAGGCTTGGGAATCGATTTGGATGAACAGCCAAGATGGGGATGAGAACTGAGGTGATTTCTGGAAATATTTATACCAGGTGTTGGTCAGATTCATAAGTTTCTTTAGGGGCGCATCGCGATGCGCCCCTAAGCCAATGGTATG
>JASJDX010000562.1 GCA_030064975.1 Pleurocapsa sp. MO_192.B19 | reverse complement strand
ATGGATTCATCTCGACTGGCTTATCCTAAAAGTTTTTTCTGGATAATATTTGGAGTTATTGTAGCATACGTCGGTTTGACTCTAATCCTCTGGCAAAATTACTATACTTTGCCAATCGTTATTCCTCTATCAATTTGGTCTGCTAGCGTGATTTCAACCTGTATCTGTCTAGTTCTCGGACTACAACAAAAACTAATTACTCAACAGCGTCAAACAATCGAACAACTCCAACGCGCAGAAGAAAAAGCAGTAATTTTACAAACCCGCAAACTACTACAGCGAGTAGCATCAGATATCCATGATACCGCTCTTCAAGACTTAAAAGTACTCATGGATAGGCTGGAACTAGAGTCAAATCTAGACTCGGAGTTTGTCATAGATCGCCTCGAATTTATTGGTCGTCAAATTCGCGAACAACTTAACTCGATGCGTCAGATGTCGCAGAAATTGCAAATATCACCAATTCTCCATTCTGGGTTAGATGTCGGTATTCGAATCAATCTAGAACAACTAGTTGATTCTGGTCAATTAACTCTTCAAGTCATCTACGATCTTCATCCCATTGACGAACCCAAAGCTAGTAGTACTTGGATTGATTCCCGTGAAGATATTTACCGTTTTTTCCGGGAAGCAATTAATAATGTATTGTTTCATGCCCAACCACCTCATGGAAATGCAACTCAAGTAAAAGTTAGTCTAAGGCGCAAGCAGAATCGATGTTATCTGGTAGTAATTGATAATAATTCCCAGACATCAGTTAGTTCCTCGGTAGAGACTTCCCCTAAACGACGCAGTTCGGGAGCTTATGGTACAAAAATCATGGAAACCATTGCCTTGGAATTACCTGAAGGGGCTTGGGAAAGAACTATGATTCCTGAAGGGGGAATGAAGGTTCAATTATCATGGGATTTTAATTTTAAATAAAAGTAAGTGGTTGAATTTGTTACGGATACTCTCATTAACTCATTTTTTAGCTTAACTGAACAGTATTGCTCTACAAATCAGATATAGAGATTTCTTCATTATTCCTTTCAAGTCTTGTTTAAGTCTTGTTTAAGTCTTATTTAATTTACTCGTTTAATTTACTCATTTTTGGCATTATTTTAGGAAATAGAACCTAAATTTAATCAAACTAATTAAATCCTTTAAAAATATCAATGACAATAACAGCTTATTTCGAGAAGCGATCGTCCAAACCGATATTTTTTGTTCTTGAAGATCATCCAGAGGTAGCGGAAAACAACTGCCTCTATCTTAAGAAAATAGAACCGTCTGCAACCTGCGTCGTACTAAATCAGCCCCAACAAGCACGGGAAAGACTAGAACTTGAGACACCTTCTCTTTTTGTTATCGATCTTCAGATCGGCAATATTACTGGCGAACAGTCAGCTAGAGAAACTTTAGAGCTATTAGAGTATATATTTGGAGATTACCCCAAATTAAATATTCTAGTTTACACTAGCGAACATAGCTATCTTCGACCCTTAAAAAAGTTAATTAGCAAACATCAAGGGGGGTTTGTTATTGCTTCTAAGATGAAACGACGGAAACATTTTGTCGCAGGAGCTAAAAGTGCTTTAGTTGGTCAGCTTGTCCTTCCTCCAGATTTACGACAGGAACTAGATTTTTCTCCCATTGAGACCCAAATTTTGCAACTACTTTGTCAACAATATCTTACTGATAAAGCCATTGCTCAGGAGTTAAATGTCTCGGTACGAAAAGTGCAAAACCATATTCAGCAATTGAAACTCAAACTAGATATTGATGGCTTAGAATCAAGCTCTATTAGCTTTCGCGTTGCTCTATCAATGGAAGCTGTGCGGCGCAAAATGTTGTTAATCTGAATTGACCCAGAGGAGTGGCAGTTGTGGAGCAAGTCTTTTTGACTCGGTTCTCTCGCCATGCCCAATCGAGGTGTTGATACATTTTTTCCTTCTGTAGTTGTTTTTTGGGGGGACAAGCAATCCTTCACAATAGCTAAAAAATATCAAGGTGAATAAAAAAAAATTATCAGATCAATTTCCTTAATCTTTTCTCATAGTTGTCTCCCCAACAAATAAGGAAGGCAAAAGAGTACCCGTTTGGGGACTATCCCAACCGATAAATCTTCAATTACTATCTCATAAGCAGATTATTTTGAAGCAAAATTTACTATGACTCAGCTACATATTGGTTTTTTAATTTATCCTGGAGTAACTCAGCTAGATGTGACGGCGGCTTATCAAGTTCTTAGTTTCCCACCAAACACAGAGACATATTTGATTGGCAAAACTTTACAACCCATTGTTAGTGATGAAGGTTTAACTTTAGTTCCTACAGTTGATTTTGATAATTGTCCTAGGTTAGATGTAATTTGTATTCCTGGTGGTGGAATGGGGCAAGTTGAGGTGATGAAAGACAAAACAACTTTAGAGTTTTTACAACGCCAGAGCAAAACAACAAAATATATCACCAGTGTATGTTCAGGTTCGATGATCTTAGCTGCTGCGGGATTATTACAGGGTTACAAGGCTACTTGTCATTGGGCATTCAGAGATCAGTTGGCGATGTTGGGGGTAGAGGTTATTCCCGAAAGAGTGGTGGTAGATCGCGATCGCATTACAGGTGCAGGAGTTACTTCAGGAATCGATTTTGGTTTAACTTTATTGGGTTTACTATGTGGCGAAGAAGTGGCTAAATCAACTCAGTTGATGTTGGAATATCATCCTCAGCCACCTTTTAATTCTGGTACTCCAGATACAGCAGAAGTGGAAACTGTAAAGTCTTTGATGCAAGCAGGAAAACCTTTGATTGATGCTTTTATGACTCAAACTCAAGCCATGATTTAAGGTGAGTTTGATCTGTACAAAATAAATATGTAGTAAAAAAAAATAAGAGCTTGGAATTACCAAACCCTTTTTAACTTTGAATATTGCATCGAATATTGCATCTAGATTGCAACTTAAATCTTAGCTTCTTCTTTAACTAATTTCTCCCAGCCTAATTCTTTGAGGTTGTTGTTACGACGCATAGGACGAGTTGCCAACTCTAAAATATCGCGAGCATTAGTAAAGCCGTGAATTTGAGCAAAGGTAAATTCAACTGACCATTTGGTATTAATGCCTCTAGCTTCTAGAGGGTTGGCGTGTGCCATCCCAGTGATTACCAAATCTGGTTTTAGGTCATAAATGCGTTGAATTTGATTATAGTTATCGGGTTTTTCGACAATAGTAGGAACGGGAACACCCATTTCCTTACAGGTTTTTTCTAGTAAATCTAGTTCTGCTTTTTGGTAACGCTTGTCCATATAGGGAATGCCAATTTCTTGACAAGTCATACCGCAACGGATGAGGAAACGGGCTAGGGAAACTTCTAATAAGTTATCTCCCATAAAGAAGACAGACTTACCACGAATTAACTGAATATAGTCTTCTAGGTTTTCCCAAATTTTCGCTTCTCTTTCTTCTAATCCTTGGGGTTCAATACCGAATACAGAACAGATTTTTTCGATCCATGCCCGTGTTCCATCAGGGCCAATGGGGAAGGGTGCGCCAATGAGTTTAGTTTTGCGACGACGCATGAGGGTAGTTGCAGTACGAGATAGGAAGGGGTTAACTCCTGCTACATAGTATCCCTGTTCAATTACAGGTAGCTCAGTATAACGTTTGGATGGTAGCCAACCCGATACTTTAACTCCTTGTTTTTTTAGTTCTAAAGTGAGGTTGGTAACTACAGGATCGGGTAACGAACCAAATAATACTAGGGGTGGATGATCTTTGTATTCTGATTCCTCTTGCTTGATATCTTCTTTTTTACGACCGAAGTTTAGGAGACTAGAAACAGCATTACGTTCTTTTTTATCTGCTTCTAATTTAGGTGCTTCTTTAGGACACTTATGTGCCATTGCTGCCAATACGGTATCTTCACCCTGGGTGAAAGCATAGTCTAAGCCATTAGCACGGGCGGTAACGATGGGAATACCGATTTCCGCTTCTAGCTTGGGTGCTAAACCTTCTAAATCCATTTTAATGATCTCAGTGGTACAAGTACCAATCCAGACAATAACACTAGGATTGCGATCGCGCTTAATCTGCAAACACAATCTTTTTAATTCTTCGTAGTCATTGAGTTTTGCTGAGATATCTCCTTCTTCTAATTCCGCCATGGCGTAGCGAGGTTCAGCGAAAATCATTACTCCCATTGCGTTTTGGAGGAAGTAACCACAGGTTTTTGTCCCAATGACTAAAAAGAAACTGTCTTCAATTTTTTGATATAGCCAAGCTACACAGCTAATAGGGCAAAAAGTATGATAATTCCCAGTTTCACACTCAAAATTTAATGCTGAAGGTTCTTGGGTAGCGGTCATGTTTTTATTTCCTCTCTAACTCGATCTAGATATTGCGAATCTGTTTCTGTTTCTTGATGGGTTACTTGTTGCGATCGTTTTTTTAATTCAATTTCGGGGTCAAAATCTAGTCCTAACGCTTTGATTATGGAGTTGCAATCTTTAGTTACTAGAAGAAAGTATTGCAATAATTCTCTCAATTCTGATTTAGGTTCTAAAGCTGTAATAATTCCTAAAATGAACCATGAATCTCTAATGCGATATCCATGTCCGTTCATTTGTTGTAGCCAAATCCGATTTACTTGGTAGTAATCTAAGTATTTATCTTTTAACTCAGCTTTAAGTTGTTCTTGTCGTTCGAGAATATCAGCCATCTTAATTTCTAGTTCAAATAAATTTGTTGGTAAATCTATTTTTCCCAGAATTGACCCCGAAATCGATAATCTCTGGTAGGGGCAATTTGCGAATCTCCCCTACATCAATTGTTAACTAATCGTGAATTTCTACGTTAAAATTGCGCTCGTAACTGATAATTGTTGACTGTTAACTGTTAACTGAATTAAACCATCATCATGTCTAATTCTTCTTCCTTGCTAGTAGGAGGATTGAGATAATAGTCAGACAATAAAGAGAACAGATCTCTGTCTTGGGCTTCGTTGGGTACAACTCCTTCTGGTGCAGCTAAAATCTGATCGGCGATATTGAGATAGTAGTCACAGACAAAAGCTAAAGAAGGATCGTTGTCTGCCATTTCAAACAGAGTTTTACCCTTTACGCGAGAAACGCGAATATCTTCAATCAAAGGTAAGATCTCCAATACAGGCATAGGGACGTGTTCGATATATTTATCAATCAAATCCCGTTTAGAAGTACGGTTGCCAATTAAACCCGCCAGTCTTAGAGAATGGGTTCGAGCTTTTTCTCTTACAGAAGCAGCAATACGGTTAGCGGCAAATAAAGCATCAAAACCATTGTCGGTAACGATCATGCAGTAGTCAGCATAGTTAAGGGGTGCAGCAAAACCACCACAGACTACATCCCCCAGGACGTCAAATAAAATAACGTCATATTCATCAAAAGCATTTAATTCTTTGAGTAGCTTTACAGTTTCTCCAACTACATAGCCACCGCAACCAGCACCCGCAGGAGGGCCACCCGCTTCAACACAGCTAACACCACCATAGCC
>JASJDX010000061.1 GCA_030064975.1 Pleurocapsa sp. MO_192.B19 | reverse complement strand
TAGCTATTGAAGGACAAAAGATACCACTTAATCAGGCTTTGATAGCTACATCAGATATAATTGAGTCCCTTTTTGGTAAATACAAAATCTTTTCTTCATCTTCTCCCTGTTCGGAGATTAATGAAATGATTTTAACACTTATTTTATCTACTATTAAACTAACTCCAGAGCGAGTACTTCAGGCTATGGAAACTATTCAGATAACTGAGGTTAATGCTTGGTCAAAAGAAGTTTTTGGTCAATCTATGCTTTCTAAACGAAAATTGGCTTTTTCCTCTCAAAACAATTTCATAAAAGTTGCCTGAATTTATTTGTGATTGGCTTTGCCAGTGCCGAAGGCAATCGCCTTGAACAAAATCAATATCCTAGCTATGAGGTACAGTTTATACTTTGGTTTTCGTTGATTGTTAATCGAGCGTACCTCATGAGTCTGAGAATTGCTATAGATTATTATTAATATTAAACTGTTAGCTTAACGAAAAATATTAGTAATTGCATTTTCAATAGTTCGTTCTACTCCTCTTTGTACGCTGTTTCCCAATACTTTTTTGATCCCAGAAGGCTCATTCTTTTCTTTATCTGAGTTTTCTAGTTTATTTTGTATGACCTTTTCACCAATAAAGGTAAAGCTAACTTCAGTAGTTCGATGATCTTTACTGGAAATATTGTTTTTCTGGCTACCTGTATAAAAAGATTGTCCTTCAAGTAACTCTAACGTAACTTTTCCACCTTCTTTTGTAATCATTCCTGCATGAACAGCAGTACTACAGATACTTGAGTTGGCTGTGTAAATTTCAGTTCCCCATACTGGAGAGTGTATCAAATCATTGGATGCTGGCTGGCAATAAAAACTGTATTTTTGACCAATGTTATCGATTTTATCTAATCCCATGCTACTTAATCGACTACTCCAGCCGATTTCGTGTACACGATTTGTAGAATCTTGAGCATTTACCGCTTTAAAAGATGTTGTGCTTAGCGCGAAGATCGCCATACTAACTGTTAAAAATATTGGATCTTGAGTGATTTTTATAATTTTCATAAAAGTCTCTATTTATTATTAAATCAAATTAATTATTTCTGATTATTGTTGTTTTCTTCATAGTAATTATTTATAGATTAACATGAACTGATTGATACATGTTAGTTTTTAAACTTTTGTTTTATTGCTTTTTCATCACTTTCTAATAATCAAATAACAACAACAAGATAATTATTTGTCAGTGATATTCAGCACTTATCTAGATGATTTAAAATTATAGTAATTTCATCAATTACCTGCCTGATTTCACGATTAGAAACCTCAGAATTATTCAGTAGAATACTAAAGGTCAAAGCTGAATATTTAGAAGGGTATATATATCCAGATAAAGTCCCCACACCTGTGAGAGTGCCTGTCTTACCCCAAAGATTTCTCTCAACAGAGGTGTTTTTAAAACGGGTTTTTAGAGTACCATTAACCCCAGCAATAGCCAGAGAATCACGATAAGATTTAGCTTGTGATGATCGCGACATTAATCTCAGAGTTTTTACTAGGGTTTGGGGAGTAATTAAATTCTGACGAGATAAACCTGAAGCATCAACTAAAACATATTCTTCTGAATTTATACCTAGTTTATTTAAGCTTTGATTGATTGCTTCTGTAGAAGATTTAGTATTAAGTTTTATGGCTAGAACTTTGGCTATGGCTTCAGTATATAAATTATTACTTTCTTGATTAATTTCAGCCAAGATATGCTGCATTGAAGAAGCAATAATTGTCATTAATTCTGTTTCTAATTTATTTTTATCAGGTTGATGAACTACAATTCCTCTAGTGACGGCAATATCAGCTTTGGCTAATTGCCAACGTAGAGACTCTAGAAAATAATGAGCAGGATCGACTATGGCTAAATCCCAAATATCAGGAGGTTCATTAACAGCTAATTCTCCTCGAATCTGCAAAATTGGTTGACCCAAAACTCCATCAATTTCTACGTTATAAGGAATGTCTGATGCTCCAGTAATGCCGCGATTTACTACTTGCCATTGTCTGGCGGCGATCGCATCACTCCAATGAAATTTAACAGGCTGTCCTAACTGTTGAGGTAATAAAGTCAACGTGACTGTATTTTGATTCAGAATTGTACTGTTTACCGCCGTGGCAAAGTAACTGTGGACATCTAACCATTCCCAAGTAGGGTTAATTGTCGGTGGCTCAAAATAACTGTCGTCAATTATTAATTTTTCTATCCGTCTAATTCCTTGGTCTTGCAACTGATGTACTATATCTTTTAGATCTTTAGTCGATATAGTGGGGTCTCCTTGACCTTTTATCCGTAGAGAAGTTAGGTGAGGCGGATTTCCGACACCATAAATAGGAGTAGTAATTCGGTAATCTGCACCTAGTTCAGATAGCACAGCAGCAGTAGTTAAGAGTTTGGCACTAGAAGCAGGAGTAAAAAATTTATCTCCATTCAGACTGTATAAAGAATCTCCGCGCTCTAAAGTTTGAATTTCGATCCCCCAACGCGATCGCTTAAACTCAGGACGATTAATAATCTCTTCGATAGCTGCGGGCAAATCTTGAGGACAAATTCTGGAAGTGTTTTGATCTAGCTGCTGAATAGTTAGCTTCTGCTTCTTGCCCTCTGCTAGAACTTCCCTATTTACTATTGGCGTACCAATTAACAAGCTAAGTAAACCAAAAAATCTTAACCAATCAAAAATTGAGCTCATTTATCAAGTACTTCCACTAAAATTAAAATCCTCTATTTTTTAACAAGGAATCAGAGGAATCAGTAAAGCTTAGTAAATTTAAAAGCTAAGAGCCCTCTCAAAAAAACCAACCCAATTTAGTGACAATAAATATTGAATACTGGATAATCTATGAAATATATAAAAGATTTAATCTAAAAACAACACTAGATTCTTATAAAGTTCTGCTAAACAACCCATACTGATATGCCATCTCAATCCATCGAAGATCGTCGTTTTTCTTCAATCATCAACTCTCCGCAACTAGACTTATCTGTAGTCGTACCAATATATAACGAAGCCGAAAGTATTGAGATGCTAGTTCAAGCGATCGCCGATTCCGTGAGAGAAACTCAATTGAGCTACGAAATAATCTGTGTAGATGATGGCTCAAAAGATGGTTCAAGCCAAGTATTAATTGACTTAGCTCGAAGAAGAATTGATCTTAAAGCAGTAATTTTGCGGCGGAATTATGGTCAAACTCCCGCAATGGCAGCGGGATTTGAAACAGCGGAGGGAAAAATTATTGTCACCCTGGATGGTGATTTACAAAACGATCCTGCCGATATTCCGATGATGCTGGCAAAATTAAACGAAGGCTATGATTTAGTCAGTGGGTGGCGTAAAAATAGACAGGATGCGGCATTAACTAGGCTTTTACCATCTAAAATTGCCAATATTATTATTGCTAGAGTAACGGGAGTTAAACTACATGACTATGGTTGTTCTCTCAAAGCATATCGCTCAGAATTAATTGCTGATATGAACCTTTACGGCGAGTTGCATCGCTTCTTACCAGCTTTAGCATATATTGAAGGCGCAAGAATTACCGAAGTACCAGTACGTCACCATGCTAGACGCTTTGGTGAAAGCAAGTATGGCTTGGGTAGAACAATTAGAGTAGTAATGGACTTGATGACAGTCTTCTTTATGAAGAAATTTCTGACTCGTCCGATGCACGTCTTTGGCTTAGGTGGGGTGATTTCCTTAGCTGCTGGAATAGCAATGGGTTCGTATTTAACTATTATAAAAATATTTTTCAATCAAAATATTGGCGATCGCCCTTTACTAATTTTAGCGGTATTATTAATCCTAACTGGAGTACAACTATTTTGTTTTGGTTTAGTTACCGAACTTTTGATGCGTACCTACCATGAATCCCAAAAAAGACCAATTTATCGCATTAGAGAGGTTTTTGGCAAAAAATAAATTTAGCCGTTAACCCGTTAAACATTCTGGAGAAACAAGATACTCTTCTTTCAGCCATTGCACAATTTCGCGAGCATAAGGGCTGTCAAAAGCTTCATACTTTTGCGTTAAATCTTGTCTAATATTTGTCGGAATTTGATCGAGTCCTTGATCTTGAAATAAACATACATCTTCAACTATGGCATGAGCTAATTCAACCGAACATAATTGCTCAACAGCTTCTACAAATGCATCTGAAGGAGAATAATAGGAGTTACGCTGATAACTCATAGCTAATGTCATCAGGGGAATTTGTGATAGATAGGCTTGATTCATCGGATTAACAGCATGACCAGACACTAACTCTGACATTTGAGCAGGGCGATTTTCAAAAGCTTTTAGGTGTAAATAGCGACTGAGCTTCGCGCCATCATTAACTGGGTAATTGTCCCAAATAAAAGGCTTACGACCGAGATATTCTTCAACTTCTTTTAAGTGCGATTTTGGATAGGATTTTGAACAAACCTTTTGCCCAGTCCAAAAGACTTCAATTGCAGGATCTAACTCCTTTCCTAGCGTTTGTAAATAATTATCTGGCTTTTCCCCAAACAATTGGTTCAAAATTGGATCATCTGTATAGTATGTAGGACACATAATGAAAGTTTCAGCATTACTCAACTCTGCAATCCGATGCACAATGTCAACTTGGATTTTAGAGATTTCACTACAATCACCTCTCATATCGTCAAATAGAACAGCTAATATATTTAGGTTGAGATGATTAAAATACCGAATCTTAGTTTCTAAATCTTGAATAGCCTGAGTGTCATAGTGTAGATAAATCTCAAAAGGGCTAAAACCGATTCCCCATTTCAAACCTTCTCGATGATAAATTTCACCAAGCTGAATCAATTCTTGCAGATGGTCATTTGACCAATTTTGTCGCCAATCTTGACGTAGATTTTGATCGGCTTTGGGAGCATAAATATAATAACCGTAGCCAATATTTTTTAGAAACTGAGCATAGTTACGGCGTATTTCCCAGTCCCACGGTTCGCCAAAAAAGCCTTCAATCACCCCAGGGGTAAATTCAGTCATCACAATAAATATACTGGTTGTTAAATTGTTAAATCAAACACTAAATCAATCACATTGCTTTATTTTGGTTGCCAAAAATCTTCAGACTTAGGACGGCTATCGTACTGATTGATTGAAGCATTGACATTAGAAATGTGTTGATATGCCCATTCTCCCAAAACAGCTAGAGGTTCGGCTAAAGATTCTCCCAAACTAGTAAGAGAATAATCTACTCTCGGTGGAATTGTGGGATAAATTTCCCTTTTAATCAGTCCGTTTCGCTCTAGATTACGGAGATTTTGAACTAATATTTTGGGCGACTGAGATCTTGCACCTAGCCCGTAATTCAACTGTGGTATTTGGGTAAAGGGGAAAGGTTAAAGGGAAAAGCGCACCGCCCCGTCGGAGGAAACCTCCGACATAGGGACGGAGCAAGAAGGGTCTTAAATTCATTGTCAAGCCTCAATTATTCAGTTTTTATGTAAGGCGTGCAAGATCTCAGATAAAGGCGTTGTTCAAAGCAGGGTTACACTTTGGCGGAAAATTTCCTGATTTAATAGAACATATGTTTTAAATTATTGCTCAATAACAGAGAGATAGGTGATACTAAGAAATCAGGTCAAATTTAGCCAAATGTGTGAGTCAACTGAGTGAATCCTTCTTCTTCTGTAGCTTCTCGTCTTTATCCTGTTCAGCGTCAAGAAATAGGGTTCTACCGAACTTACTGTGTAAAACCAATAAAGATTTTTGGGGACAAAGAAGGCGATCGCAAAATAAAAGCTATACCAGGCTTGAATTTTGCCGATAAACCTGGTTGATTGTTATTTATATAGTCGCTCATATTTATCAATTCAAATCAAGTCGTAAGCCTGAAAGAAAAGGGAAAAGTCCAAAGGAACTGATGACAGGAGAAAACCATCCACATTGGTTAGAAATGTTGGGTATGGAGCTTTTTCAACGAGCTTGATTCTGAGCGGGGTAAGTAAATACAAATGTTCTCAAAGTCAAGACCGAACTTGGCTGAATTCGGGCTGCTTGTGTTACCCAAAAAACCTCGTTTTTGAACAGCGCCGATATAAAAAAAAGATTGAAAAGAAAAAACCATTACGAGCATACGTAATGGTAATAGTGAATACTGAAAATTAAGTTGAGGACACAAAGCTTTGGATCATTAATTTAGCGATTAATATCACGTTCCATTCTTTCTAGATCCAATTGCACGGGATTATATGGTTGCCGATCCTGATTATCTTTGCCGTTAACATTTTGGGAAATTACCGACTGTACCCCTTCAATCGTCGAAATCATACTGCGCGGATCCATAAACATCACTTTACTACTGTCGCTATTGCCAATTTCTTTACCCATTTCCAAATAATTTTGCGCCAAAAGAAACTGTAAAGCTTCGCGAGCATTAGGATCGTTGTTAAGCTTATCCATCACAATTTTCATCGCTTCGGCGGTGGCTTCAGCTTTGAGGATCTGTTCTTGACGTTCACCCTGAGCTTTAAGGATAATTGCCTGCTGTTCGGCTTCTGCTTTAAGGATTGCTGCTTTTTTAGCTGCTTCAGCTTGTAACAATTTAGCTTGAGCATCCCCTTGAGCCGAGTTAATTGCTGAGTCGCGATGTCCCTCAGAAGTGAGAATATTAGCTCTTTTCTGTCTTTCAGCTGCCATCTGTAATTCCATAGAATCTTGTACAGCTTTAGAAGGCATAATATCTCTCAGTTCTACCCTTGTAACTTTTACACCCCAAGGATCGGTAGCAATATCTAACTCCCGTAACAAGATTTCGTTGATTTCAGTGCGAGCAGTAAAAGTTTGATCTAGCTCTAATTTACCCATTTCCGAGCGAATTTGAGTTAAGACCATATTCACCATCGCATCACGTAAATTTTCTACCTTATAAAAAGCCTTATACATATCCATGATACGCCAATAGACTACTGCATCTACAGTGATGCTCACATTGTCGCGGGTAATACAAGATTGGGCGGGAACATCTAAAACTTTTTCCCTAACGGTGTCTCTATAAACTACTTTATCGATAAAAGGAACAACAAAATTCAAACCTGGTTCAAGTTTCTTTTTATAGCTTCCCAAACTTTCAACGAGGTATTCTTCTTTTTCTTTAACAATTTTGGCTGAGCCTGCTAGCCCAGAACCTAAAAATGCTATTAAAACAAAAGTAAAAAACTGTCCCATAATTAATTTCTCCTAAATATTAAATATTGCTTTAGTTATAACTCTTCTCAAAAAGTACAAAATCAATTTACTTTGTTTGATTTAATGTTCAATTTAATCTTGCTCAAGCATTCTACTAGGTAAAACAATTAGGGTATTTCCTTGCTTGCGCACTACGTAAACTGGTTCATTAGGAGCAATATCTCTGGTTTCGTCAGCACATTTTGCCCGCCACGAGTTGCCTTCATACAAAACTCTTCCTGAAGTTCCTGCGGGAATACCACCAATTGCCGTAGCTTCTAAATCATCTCCTGTAATTGATACTTTGCGCTTGGGTGTAAAGAAACGCCGCGATAGAACAGTTAATCCAGTAGAAAAAATCAACCATAAACCCATTAATAAAGTATATTGTGGCAAAACCAGAGATACTGCGGCCACTAATAAAGCAGCAATACCCATCATGAAACTAACAAATGCTGTAGGGAAAACAAATTCCGTAAAACAGAGAATCCCCCCCGCAATTATCCAAAAAAGAGTTGGATTAACCATAATTAATTAATTGTTTCTTTGAGAAAAATTTAAAGTTTTTTATATAAATTGATTTAACCAATTGTTGAGTTCAATAGTATGCTTTGGTGATATCTAAATTATTAAAACAATTACTTTAATTTTAGCTAAATCCCGTCAAGGTATACATGAATAATAATATTAGTAACGTAAACTTTAGCTACACTGTCTTGGAGTAACAAGCAACTTGTCTCCATAACGATCGACTGCTAGGGAATAAAACTCGTTACATTGCCTAAACCATAGATGAAGCTACTTATTCATCGGAATCGATAGCGGAATTATTCCAAGAGTTAACGTTACGAAGATTAGCATTGGTTTTAGCCATAGCGCTCAAATTAAAAGAATGCTCTGAACCCTCTAAATTTACCTGATAGACGGTTTTACGGATGATTTTGCGGACTTTAGTTTGGTATTGGGCAAGGTAAGCTTGTTTGTGTTGATTGTATTCTTTAGCGTTAGTGGCATACAAAGGGGGCACATTTTCATGATTAAGAACTAGGGCACAGACATCAGATAAGTTAATGCGATCGCTCTTTGAGGTATAGTCAGTTTGAATATGACTATGGGCATCTTTAACCACCTCCTGTTCCATTAAATTAGTTAGACTAAGATTGGCAAGAACATCAAAGATATCGGTTTGCCCTATCCTAGGTCGTTCACGTTTTTCGATCGCTCGCCAAGATTTGGCTTGTACCTTTTTGAGGACGGAGCTGTTGGCAATTACCAGATCTTGCTCAAGAGTGCGAGGTGTATTTAACTGACGCACTTGTTCAATCGCCCAAGATAAAAGCCCATTAGCTACATTTGGTTGACACTGCTGGCGATATTTGGCTTGTTGCTTACGATATCCTCTAGGAGAAGTAGCATAAAAACTACTTATGTGTGGATGGTTGAGTAATAAGGCGCATACTAATGCAGGATCTAGATTTTGCTTATCTTCAAAGTATTTGGTATCGATCGCCAACAAAACTTCTTGTAGAATTTCAATTTCTGTAACGTTAATTAACTCAAGTTGACTAAAAATATCAATTTGAGTTTGGAGATGCTTGTTACCTTCAACAAAGTCTTGCATAGATCTAGGCAATACAATAGCTATTATTGTCTAGATTCTAACCTTGATTTTCAACATTCACTAGTTAGGAAATCACTGATGTCCTTTTACCGTCAAAAAATTAATAATTTTAGTTTTATTGCCCTTTTTTCTCTTGATGGTTTGAATACAGCCAAAAGTTTTGATATTTTTTAAACTTTTTAAATTAGTTCGACAAGTAACTTCGACTATATTATTGAGTTATAAGATAAAAGAGTTAGGCTAAAAAAGCAATGTGTATAAAATAAGCAAATATATTATTGTTTATAATTGAATCTTTCTAATCTTTATCTTTTATTAAGGGTAGCTACATGAAAAAGAATCAAAATATTCCTTATCAATTAATTGCTTATGCTGGATTGGGTTTCTTACTCTTTTTAGCATTAGGTATACTTAAACCTTTTACCATAGTCAAAGCAGGTGAAAGGGGGGTAGTTATGCGTTTTGGCAAAGTGCAGGATACTATTCTCGATGAAGGATTGCATCCTATTATTCCCGTGGTAAACTCAGTCAAAACTCTGAGCGTTCGGGTACAGAAAAATGATATTGCTGCGGAGGCTTCTTCTAAAGATCTACAAGATATAAAAACCGAAGTTGCACTAAATTGGCACATCGATCCAGATAGAGTCAATACAATTTTTCAACGTATTGGCGATGAAGAACAAATTATTTTTCGGATTATCACCCCTGCTGTCTCAGAGATAGTAAAAGCAGCAACCGCACAGAAGAATGCTGAAGAAATTATTACCAAGCGAAAAGAAATTAAGCAACAAATTGATGAAGAACTTAAAGAAAGATTGAGTGATTATGGAATTTTAGTTGATGATGTTTCTTTAGTTAATGTTTCCTTTTCTGCTGAATTTGCTAGGGCGATCGAAGCCAAACAAATTGCCGAACAACAGGCAAAACAGGCGGATTTTGAAGCACTAAAAGCCGAAAAAACTGCTCAAGCAGAAATTAATCGGGCAAAAGGACAAGCAGAAGCTCAAAGATTACAGAAGCTGACTTTAACCCCTGCACTATTACAGAAAGAAGCGATTAATAAATGGGATGGCAGATTTCCGATGGTAATGGGGGGTGATGGTGCATTGCCTTTTATTAATATAGATCCGCAAAAAATTAATCAGTAACAATTGTCGTCTTCAAACTGATAAGTAGTTTGACCAAGGCTCAAAGCAAGATAACGCATTTTCTGAGACTTGTATACACTTATGCTTCAAGAGCTTGTACGCCTCGCTGGCGTAAGAAGCAAACTAGTAAAAAAATTATCGGTTATTCACCGAAAAATTCTATGTTTATTTTTTTTAAGTGGAGCTACTGAATTAGCTGAGTTCAATTTGACACAATTTTGTCGTGACAATGGGATTATGACTAGCTATATTTAAAAAAGATTATGGAAGGAGTATTAGAAAAGAAATCAGATGACTACTAATATCTCAAATACTTGGTGGGAAAGTTATCGTGAAACTGTAGAAGCCACCAAGCGTTATCGGCAACTTGTCAGTCTTGTCGATGATCGCGAAGACGTTGCTCAAAGTATGATTTGTTTGGAAAAAAACAAATATCCAGGCAAAGCTGAAAGCTGGTATTTAAATAAACTAATTGATGAACTTAAGCAAAAATGCCTGGTTAGCGTCTTATATTAGTTTTAGTATCTACCAAAGCAGATTCAGAATTTTCTAAGAAATAATCTCCCATGTGTAATTAATGCCTGGGAGGATTTTTATTGAAGAAAATAGGATGAGCTCTAAAATTTTGGTTCATCGGTTTATTATCTTTAGTGTCCAAAGAAGACTTCCACTAAAGTAGCAAGTAAGATATAGCCAGGGTTTCGAGTAAACTAAATGGTGTCTTTACTTACGCCCATGTCTACTAGTAACTTGTGTTCGCTATTGTTTCAACTATTTTAATAGTACAAATTTAATAGTACAAAAATTAAAGCCCTAGAGAATTAAAGTTTTGGTGAGGATTTTGTGTCTAACTTGTTAAGATATCGCCCTCCAAAGACTACGGGTAGTGTAATCGCTTTAACGTTAATAATTTATACCCTAGTAGTATCCAATAGAATTACCAAAACGATAAATTTTTAAAGAATAAACACAATCCATCCATGAATCCTAATATCGAAGCTATTTCTGCAATGCCTAACAATGGTAAAGCAAACTATTTACTCATTATGCTGCACGGCTGGGGAGCTAACTACCAAGATTTTGTTCCCTTTGCCAAAATGCTTAATTTTCCTGGCTTTGGCTATTTGTTTCCCAATGCTCCCTTCGATCACTTTCAAGTACCAGGGGGTAAAGCTTGGTATGCTCTAGAAAATAAAGAGTTTACTGGTTTAGCCCAAAGCCGAAAGCTATTACTCGATTGGCTAACTTCTCTAGAATCTTCTACAGGTGTGCCTCTTAACAAAACTATCATGGCGGGTTTTTCTCAGGGAGGGGCAATGACTTTGGACGTGGGATTAACTTTACCCTTCGCTGCTTTGTGTAGTTTTAGCGGTTATCTTCACTATCAACCCCAACCACAAGAAAATAGAACTTTTCCACCTACTATGATTATCCATGGTAAGCAAGATCCTGTTGTGCCTCTAGAAGCTGCTACTAAAGCCAAAGATGAGTTAACTAAGATGGGTGTCTCAGTACAATATCAAGAATTTGAGATGGCTCATGAAGTTCAAGAACCAGCGATCGCACTATTTAAGCAGTTTATTGTGGACAACGTAATTCAAAACTAACCAAGGGTAATATCTTACCTATTGTTCGTACAAAATTTGTTCAAAACAAACTTGCCCTACTTCAATTAGAGTAGTTTCCGCCGTCTCATCCGTTGCTGAAGTGGCGGTTAACTTTTTAAATTCTTCTAGGCTATATTGTCCTTGAAACTTATTAATGGTGCAGTCACATAATTTCTGGGCTTCTGTTTCGTCTAATCCTTCCCCCATAGAGGTTTGAATACATTCTTTAGTATAGTCTTGTACAAAGTCCCCAGGATATTCATTAGTCGTTTGAGCATTTACAGAGTCTTGGGCAACTGCCATACTGCCTATAGCTAATAAGGACAAAGTTAGTAAACAAGAAGAGAAATATTGCATAGCGATCGCGATATGATTAAATTTGGCTGCAATTTAGTAATAATTAACAGCTAATTGTACAGTTTTTAGATGTTTCTTGTTTCAAGTATGTTCCTCCCCCAATAACTTTCAATATGCCAATAAATAGCACTCAAGTTAAAGCGGTGGCGATGGACATTGGGTTCCATTTAGTGGGTATTGCGACGATAGATAACCACCAAGATCATGCCGTAAAACATCTAAAAAACTGGCTGGCTTCAGGATATCAAGCTGATATGGAGTGGATGGCAAGCCCGAAAAGAGAAGATATTCGTGCTTGTATGCCTGAAGTGCGATCGCTTATTTCTCTCGCTCTTAATTACTATACTCCCCATCAACATTCCGCTGACCCTGGAGTAGCTAAAATTTCTCGTTATGGCTGGGGTAGAGATTATCACAAAGTTATGGGAAAAAAGCTCAAGGCTTTGAGTAACTGGTTGCGAGCGCAAGATGAATCTATTATTACTCGTTACTATGTAGATACTGCACCTGTGCAGGACAAAGTTTGGGCGCAACGAGCGGGGCTGGGTTGGATTGCTAAGAATGGTAATGTGATTACGAGAAAGTATGGTAGCTGGGTATTTTTAGGAGAAATCTTAACTAATTTAGAATTAAACCCAGACTCTGCTCACACTAGTCACTGCGGTACTTGTACCCGTTGTTTAGATGCTTGTCCTACTGGTGCTATTGTTAAACCCTATGTAGTTGATGCCAATCGTTGTATTGCTTACCATACGATTGAAAATCGCGCTCCAGAATTACCTCAAGCGATCGCCGATAATTTATCAGGTTGGGTAGCAGGATGTGATATTTGTCAGGATGTATGTCCTTGGAATCAACGTTTTGCTCAAGAGACGGATATCAGCGATTTTCAACCATACCCTAGCAATATTCAGCCCCAAACAACTGAATTAGCTGATATTTCCGAAGCCCAATGGGATCGACGGTTTCGCGCCTCTGCACTCAGAAGAATTAAGCCAAATATGTGGCGACGTAATGCCCGTGCTAATCTAAATACAGATAAGTAATTGTTTTTTTAAAACAGATCTTAAAATTTTTACTTACTATAATTATTTATGACTTACACACTTTTTACACTGAGGATTCGATGACTGCTAGGGTAATTCTATTTGATTTCGATGGTACAATTGCCGATACTTACCAAGCGCTCGCCAAGATTACTAATGAATTATCTACTGAATTTGGGTACAAAGCTTTAGATCAAAAAGAATTATTATTATTGAAAAATTTAAGTTCTCGCGAAATAGTTAAGCGCAGTGAAATTTCTATTTTTAAAATACCTTTTTTAGTCAGAAGAGTTAGAGCAGAATTAAGCAAAGAAATTGCTGAACTTCCTCCAATTGAGGATATGACTCAGATACTATTTGAGTTAAAAAACCGAGGTTACATTTTAGGAATTGTCACATCTAACATCAAAGAAAATGTAGAAATATTTTTAGCTAACAATCAGTTAAATTCTCTGTTTAGCTATATTTACTCCAGTACTGCTATCTTTGGTAAGCATCGCGTAATCAATCAAGCAATTAAAAATAATAAATTAAATAAATCCAATGTAATTTATGTCGGAGATGAAACCAGAGATATTAGATCTGCTAGAAAAAGTAATATTGGAGTAATTGCCGTGAGTTGGGGATTTAATTCGGCAGAAATTTTACAAGAATATCAACCAGATTATTTGGTAAATCAGCCTCAGGAATTATTAAAAGCGATCGCTCTTTTGCATCCTCAGAGGGCTAAAACTGCTGCTAATTAGCTAAATATAAATATTCAAATAAAGTTTACTTTTGATGGTAGTGAGAAATAGTAATCCTCAATTTTTATTATTTGCTCAACACGGCTGGGCAGATACAGGTAATGATATTGGTAGACTGGCAAAAGCAGCCGCTGATTCTCAGACTCTGATTACCTCACCTAGTTTGGGATTAATTAAAACTTTTATCAGAATTGAACCTCTCGTGCAGCAGGTAGAACAAATTGCGACGAGAGTAATTAAAAATCATCCCTATATCCCCATCAAAATTATGGGACATTCTATGGGTGGTTTAATTTGGTTAGAAGTACTAAACCGCAACCCTCAGTGGTGGGAAAAAGTACACTCATTTATCCTGCTTGGCTCTCCCGTCGGTGGCTCAAACATAGCGCGCCTCATCGATCCTCTGGGTATTGGCATTGGTACAGCTAGGGATTTGGGCAAAAATCGTCGTGACATAGCAGAGAAAATTGCCCAACAGATTCCTACTCTCTCAATAGCTAGTGATGTAAATATGGGCAGCGATGGTTTAGTAACTGTAGAAAATACTAAGTTTGCTCATGCTAATTGGCTACTGATATCAGACATACCTCATCATATGATGAAATGTCATGCTGAGATGATTCCCTTAATTCAAAATTTTTGGGCAAATCCGAACCTGGGATTACCTCCTAAAGAAGACTTTGCCAGCCAGTTTATTCAGCGTTTACGCTCTGTACCAGGAATGACTGATGCTGATTATCAAAATTTTGGGCGATCGCAAGTTATTATGAGTTTTGCCGATGGCACGACGATCCATACTTGTAATAATCTTCTGGGAATAAATCATATCTTTGTCGGTAAAGAAAGACAAAAGTGTCTCTATGCTGGATATGTGGGTTTAATACACACTTTTGGGTTGCGTAAAGCGATCGCCGAAATTCGTGAACATACTACTTAAAAATAGGTATGAAAAGATCAGCCTGAAAAAAAAATAACAAAATTGCTTGACAAACTTGGGTGTAAAGTTGCTATGATGTCTATGTTGAAAAACATTGGGGTGTCGCCAAGCGGTAAGGCAGCGGTTTTTGGTATCGCCATTCCTAGGTTCGAATCCTAGCACCCCAGTTTGAATCCGATTAATTCTCAAACTTGCTAAAAGCGAAAAACAGAGAAAGTATTAAAGTAACCTTTAGTTCAAAAGTCTTAGTTTTTGATTACTAAATGGGTGTTATAGCGCCTAATATTTACCGAGAATTATTTCTCTTGGCTGATGCTGCGAATTCATAAAACAAGGCAAGATAATATATTAGATGTCAACGTTGCTCACGACTCTATGACAACATTGTATATTTTGTTTGAATCAAATAATTAAATCTACTTAAAAAAGATTGTCAACAACTCACAATCACGCTATATCTATATTAAGAGACAACTAAATAATAATTAGTATCAATAAATTTTATTCTTTATGACTCATGCCATAGATATCCAGCTAAGACAATCACTGGGACTTAGAGAGTTTCAAGAATTTGTCTTTATTGGCAATACTTCTGGCGAGTTGCCAGCGGTTCTAGCAAAACAATTGCATCTTCCTCCTGATAGTAATTTTTTGAATGCCGCCAGTACAGGAAATTCTCTGTTAATTACTCGGATGCACACCGCTAAAAGTATTACTCGTCAACTAGGAAATTTACAATTTAAGCCTGGAAAAATAGTTAAATTAATTAGCAGAACTAATAATGGCTCAGTAGTAGTTAGCTTGGACAACAAGTTAATTGGTATGGGAGCAGAAATTGCTCAAAAAATAATCGTAACTTTGGCCAGTCAAACAAGATAATGAAAATAACCACCAGTATTTCAGAATTATCTTTAGGTTCGGTAGCTATTGTGGTTGGCTATAGTCGAATTTATGGAGGTTATATGGGGAAGCTAATATCTAGGGGGTTGATACCTGGTACTCCTTTTGTATTGCTCAATTTAGCTCAAGTTCAAGGTACTGTGCAAATCATGCTGCAAGATAAAATTCTTACCCTCTCTAAACCAGAAGCTAATGCTCTTTGTATTGAAACCCCAACTGAGGATGAGCGAAATATGTAGTGATTATTCGATCGCCTTTCTGCTGGCAAATCTTAATTTAGCCGATCGCGAGCGCGGATTTTCCCGTTGTTCATCTGTTTGAGCCGTAATTGGTTTTTTGGTAATTACTTCCAATAATTCGCTGTTACGAAAACGATGTTTGACAATGCGATCTTCTAAGCTGTGAAAACTAATAATGCCAATTTTGCCTCCTGGTTTAAGCCAAGTAGGAGCATTATCAATAAATTTGGCTAAAGATTTCAATTCCTGATTAACTTCAATGCGTAAAGCCTGAAAAGTGCGAGTAGCAGGATGAATTCTGCCATGACGATATTTTCCTGGTACAGTAGAAGCGATCGCATCGGCTAAATCAGTAGTGGTTCTAAAAGGGCGTTGCTGCACAATCTTTTTCGCAATACGCCGAGAAAATCTCTCTTCTCCGTATTCATAAATCAAATTAGCCAGAGATACTTCGTTCCAGTGGTTGACAATCTCTGCTGCCGTAATTTCTTGAGAGAGATCCATCCGCATATCTAAAGGGGCTGAGGCGCGAAAACTAAAACCTCGTTCGGGAATATCTAATTGGGGAGAACTAACGCCTAGATCGGCTATAATACCGTCAAATAACAAATTCTCTGGTTGATAATCAGCAAAGTTTCCCTGCCAAAACTGTAATTGCTCGGGATAGTAGTCGGCTAGTTTGGTTTTAACTGCGGCGATCGCTGTTTGATCTCGATCTATTGCCAATAACTTAATATTTTTCCCTTGATTTAAAATCAGTTCACTATGACCACCACCGCCCACCGTAGCATCCAAGTATTGCCCTTCTATCGAGACATCCAACCCTGCAATCAGTTCGCGACTCAGCACAGAACGATGATTGAATATATTTGTTTTCTGTGCTTCCACTGATTTATCTCCCTAAAATCTTAATTAAGATTTTATAACCTAAGTTATGGAAGATACCAATTTAATTAAAAATTACGGTTACAATTGTATTGTAGTTAAGAAAAAAGGAAATATAATGTTACTTTTTTCCTATTCTACACAAACTGTTTATTGAGATAAAGCTGAATTTATCATATTCACATATGGAAGTTAGCCAACGCCCAGGAAAAGCAGAAGAATCTCCTGGTCATAGGTGGGCAGGAATTTTAGGCACAGGAGTTGCGGTAGTAACCTTAACTCTGCCTATAGTGATGATTGCATCCTACTCTCCTGTTAGTAGTAATGCACAGCCTGTACCAAAACAAATTTATCAACTACAAGAAACTAGAATTGACCCAATGAAATAGAAAAAACTATCGCGCTACAGGTTCTTTTCAAGGGTCTTGCACAATTTTAGTGAATCAAGAGAAAGATGCTCGCGTCGGTTACTAAACAGGACACAAAAATCGCTTATTAAGTAGTTCGTGACTAGAGCGAGCACCTTCTACTTGTCCTGTTTCATCTAGATGGATCGTAATTTTGGCATGACCTTCAATTCTGGTTACGGGGTCAAGGGTAATTTTTTGGGACATTAAATTTGGTTGAGTCGTGTAGGGGCGCAAAATCTAGAATTAACGCCGATTGACTGCAATCTGGTTTTAACTCAAGTTTTA
>JASJDX010000561.1 GCA_030064975.1 Pleurocapsa sp. MO_192.B19 | reverse complement strand
TAGATGCAGCTTGTCCTGGTGAAGTTTTTACCGCACCTACTCCAGATCAGATGCTAGAAGCAGCAAAAATGGTTAACTCCGGTTCAGGAGTACTCTATCTAGTTAATAACTACAGTGGGGATGTGATGAACTATGAAATGGCTGCGGAACTAGCAATTTCAGAAGGGATTAGAGTATTAAATATTATCATTGACGATGATGTTGCTGTTAAAGATAGTCTCTACACTCAGGGACGTAGAGGAGTAGGAACGTCTGTCTTAGCAGCTAAAATTTGCGGTGCAGCAGCAGAAGCTAAATACGACTTAAAACAAATTGCCGAACTTACCCGTAAAGTTAATCTTAATGGTCGGAGTATAGGAATGGCTCTTACTTCCTGTATTACTCCCCAAAAAGGTACTCCTCTGTTTGATTTAGGTGACAAGGAAATAGAATTTGGGATTGGGATTCATGGTGAACCGGGTCGTAAAAGATTACCCTGGAAAACTGCCGATGAAATTACCGAAATGATGGCACTTTCTATTATTGAAGACTCTGATTATAAAAGGATTTTGAGAGAGTGGGATGAAGATAAGGAAGAATGGAGGGATGTAGAATTAATTGATCCGACCTTAGCATCTGGAGATTCAGTCTTGGCTTTTGTTAATGGAATGGGGGGAACTCCGATTTCTGAGTTGTATATTGTCTATCGAAAATTGGCAGAAATTTGTGAGAAAAAAGGCTTGAAAATTGTCCGCAATCTAGTGGGAAGTTATATCACATCTTTAGAAATGCAAGGATGTTCGATTACGTTGTTAAAAATGGATGATGAATTAATTAAACTCTGGGATGCTCCTGTGAAAACTATCTCTTTTCGTTGGGGAATTTAATCTCTAATCATGATCAGCCAACAACAAATTATTAACTGGATAGACAATTTTGCTGCTGTTATTGCCGAAAATAAAGACTATTTAACGGAATTAGATGCAGCTATTGGCGATGCAGATCATGGGATTAATATGAATCGAGGTTTTCAAAAAGTAAGTGAAAAGTTGCCTACGGTCATCGATAAAGATATTGGGACAATTTTGAAAACTGTAAGTATGACCTTAATCTCTACCGTTGGAGGAGCAAGTGGTCCTCTTTATGGGACATTTTTTCTCAAAGCTAGTGCTGTTGCTGCCCAAAAAGAAGAGTTAACATTAGAAGAATTAGTTCAGTTATTACAAGCAGGTTTAGAAGGAGTTATTTACCGAGGAAAAGCAGAGTTGGAAGATAAGACAATGATCGATGCTTTATCTCCTGCTGTAGATGCTTTCCAACAAAGTTTAACTAATAATGATTCTGTGGTTGAAGGTTTGCAAAAAGCAGTTAATGCTGCTGAAGAAGGGATGAAAAAAACGATTCCTTTAATTGCTAGAAAAGGACGAGCTAGCTATTTAGGAGAAAGAAGTATGGGACATCAAGACCCTGGCGCAACTTCTTCTTATTTGATGTTAACAACTTTGCTAAAAGCTGTTCGGGAAGAAAACTAAAATTCAAACAAGCATTAATGCAAAAGGAAAAATGGTCAATAATTAATAATTAATGGTTTCTCTTGTTCTTGTTTCCCATAGTCTACCTTTAGCAGCAAGCATTGCTAATTTAATTCAACACATCGTCAAAGAAGATGTGAACATTGCTATAGCAGCAAGGGTAGACGATCCAGAGCATCCTTGGGGAACAGATGTAATTAAAATTCAACAGGCAATCAAGTCAGTATATAGTGATGATGGTGTTGTCGTGTTAATGGATTTGGGAAGTGCTGTTTTAAGTGCGGAAATGGCGATCGCGAGGTTTTCGGAGAGCGAAGACATTATAAACCCTCTACAGTGGCAACAATCGGGGTAGTTGGAGATGAACAAGAAATTACCTTAGATGCTTATCCTGCTTCTATGCCTATTATACAATGGGCGAAAGCCTTCCTATATGAAGATTTTTTTCTAAAGCGTTAAGCTATCGCGCTCGCTTTCATCCCTATCCCCTGAAGGGGATGGATATTCTCGCTCGCATATATAAAAACCTCTAATGAAAGCAGTAAGAATTCACGAATACGGTAAATCTAATTCTGTGCAGGTAGATGAAGTAGAAATTCCCAAACCAAATCCAGGCGAAGTCAGGATTCGCGTTAAAGCGGCTGGAATGAATAACTCAGATCTCCAGACAACCTATGGAACCTATCGCGGATATGGTCATCGGGGACTGCCCCATATTCTTGGTCAGGAAGCATCTGGGGTGGTGGATGCTGTTGGAGAGGGGGTAACAGAATTTTCCCCTGGAATGCTTGTCGTTGGACACGTAAGCGGTGCTTTTGCTGAAAGAGCGATCGCGCCTGTAGATGAGTTACTATCACTTCCCGATCGCATTTCCTTTGAAGTTGCAGCCAGTCTGCCTATTGCCTATCTAACTGCTAGTATGGCACTTGTCCATAAAGCAAAACTGAAGTCTGGAGAATGGGTGCTGATACATCCTGGTAGTGGTGGTGTGGGGACGGCTGCGATCCAGCTTGTTAAGCTATTAGGAGGACAAGCGATCGCAACTGCGGGGACTGCAACAAAAGTAGAACGCCTAAAAGAATTAGGAGCGGAACACGCATTCGATTACAACAAGTCGGATGTGGTTGCTGAGGTTCAGAAGATCACAGCAGAAGTTGGAGTTCAGGTTGCCTTAGATGGCGGAGGAAAAGTAACTTTACCTCATTGCTTAGAAGCGATCGCCGATGGTGGTCGCATTATATCCTATGGTTACACTACAGGAATAGAAGCTACTATTCCTCTGATTAAACTAATCGGGCGTAATGTCAAGCTCTTTGGCATTGCCCTCTGGTACAACGATGACTACCAGGCAAGTCTAACAACACTTAGAGATATCGTGATTCCAGCGGTTGCCGCGGGAAAGATACAGCCAGCGATCGATGATGTGGTTAGTTTAGAAGATGTGGCGCAAGCACTACAGCGGATACAACAGCGGAGTATTATGAGCAAGATTGTTGTTGTCCCAAAATAAGCTGCTAGATATAGTCGTACAAAGTTATATTAGGACATATTAGTTATTAGTTATTAGCTCGAAAGTAGAGGTGCGACCATCGGAGCGGGTAATTTGACTTTAGCCAAAGCTCTAAAATCATTGGTGTTACGGCAATCTGCTACACTTTGAAATAATTTAAAATCGCTCATGATTTACTACTGGCGTATCAGTTAGCTTGACAATACCATTTTCAGACAAGTCTATTTAGGATTAACTGAGACATAAGCTTCTATTCATCTCGTAAGTTATTCCAACAAATGGAAGGTGTTATTTTCTGTGTTTAGATAATGATAAAAGTTGTTAAAGCTTGAGCAATGGCTTCCAGAGGGTGTTGTAGTACCAATCTTTCGTTATTATTGAAGTAGCTAGTATCTTCGGCGATCGAGAGACGGATAGCATAAAGCTAGGTTAGGCTAGCGCATTTTCCAGGTTCTTTCCTGATAAAAAGCATAAGAAGCAATCTTGACGGTCGAAAACCAGCAATTATTTTAACATCCTTATTTTATTGTCCGCGTTTTCAATTCATTGGCATCAAGAAAAACCGTACAGGCTAGCCGAGGGATATTTTTACCTGTAGAATCATTGGATTAAAATCATGGAGGCTCTTACTCATAACTATGTCCGCGTAGCTCAAACCAAAGATCTTAAAGCAAAAGGTCATCTTGTAGTTCGGGTCGAAGGGCAAACCATTGCTCTATTTCATCACAACAATCGAATTTACGCCGTCGATAATCGCTGTCCTCACATGGGTTTTCCCTTACACCAAGGCTCGGTTTCTAACTGCATTTTGACCTGTCATTGGCATCATGCTCGTTTTGACCTCGAAAGCGGCGGTACCTTCGACCCTTGGGCAGATGACGTCCGCTCGTTTCCTGTCCAAATTCGCTCTGGAGAAGTGTGGCTCGATCTTACCGATCGTCTCGATGCCAAGACCCACGCACGGCAAAGATTAATCGACGGTTTACAACAAAGTATTTCTCTGATAATTGGTAAGTCCGTTCTCGCTTTGCTGGCTGAAAAAATAGATCCTACAGAGGCTTTTCAAGTAGGGCTAGATTTTGGTGTACGTTATCGCGATCGCGGTTGGAGTGCTGGTTTAACCATACATACCTGTATGATGAATCTCCTGCCCCATCTCGACAAACGAGACCGACCCCGTGCCCTGTATCATGGTTTGGCGGCAGTAGCTGCTGAATGTGCGGGTAAACCACCTCGATTCGAGCAGCAGCCTTTACCTTTATCCGGGCAGACTGGAGATAAGTTACCTTTATTAGAAAATTGGTTTCGTCAGTTTATCGAAGTCCGCGATTCTAGAGGTGCAGAACGCTGTTTGGTTTCGGTCATCGAACTCGGCGGTGTCGAGCACAAGCAAATTGCCCAAATGCTGTTTGCCGCTGCTACCGATCATCGCTATCTCGATGGCGGACATACCCTTGACTTTACGAATAAAGCACTTGAAGCTCTCGATGCTGTGGGATGGCAAAATGCTGCTTCGGTATTGACTAGCTTAGTCCGAGGTTATGCGAGTGCCGAACGGAAAGAGGAGTCCAATGCTTGGCGTTATCCCATAGATTTAGTTGCCATTTTAGAGAATGCTTTCTCACGATTAGAGGCAGCGATCGCCAAAGGAGACGGAAAACGAGGTAGTTGGACAGATCGAGAACCACTAGTAGAGGTATTGTTAGGAGAAGATCCTCAGGCGATCGCCGATTCTTTGCTAGAAGCATTAGGAAATGGAGCCGCTTTTGAGGAATTAGCCAGTACTGTTACCTATGCTGCTGCCTTACGAATTGCTCAATTTTCTACCAATAATGATTTTAGGGATTGGAATACGGCGCATCATTCTTTTACCTTTGCCCATGCTGTTGAGTCAGGTTTGCGGCGAGTCCCCTCTCCATTGCTGTTGCGGGGAGTTTTTGATGCGGCGATGACCGTTTATCTAAACCGCTTTTTAAATGTTCCTCCTGCCCGCCTCCCAGAACCAGGTGCGGTGGTTGCTAAGCCGGAAGAATTACTCGCGCAATTGCCAGAACTACTAGACCGTCAGCAACAGGTTGATGAAGCAGGTAAGTTAGTCGCTCGCTATCTTTACAGTGGCGGCAATCCCGACCGATTGCTGGCCATGCTGGGAAAATTACTGTTGCGCGAAGACCGAGATTTTCATACCATTCAGGAGATAGAAGCCGCTTTTCGTCAGTACGCTCGGCTGCGGGAAACCAAAGCTGGAATTCATGTTTTGGTGGCTGCTACACGCTATTTAGCCGCTCATGCTCCTACTAGACGCTCTCAAGGACAAACTTATGAAATGGCGGAAAAACTACATCAGGGCAAGCGAATCTTTGAGGCTTCGTAATACCAACTTGCAATCCAAAGCGTAATTTTCAAAATCGTACTTTGTCGAGCCAAGTGCTTACTAATCTTGGAATTCGCAGATTGACAAATGAACTTCAATATTACGTCTATGAACGCAAGTTGGTATAA
>JASJDX010000560.1 GCA_030064975.1 Pleurocapsa sp. MO_192.B19 | reverse complement strand
AGCAAAATTCCAGGCAATAAATGATGATGAGCGATCGCGGATAAACCAGCTTCTCTTCCTAATTGTTCTCGTTGCTGTCGATTGTACAATCTCATGGCACCAATCCAGGGGACAGAACTGGAAAAATCATCTTCTCCCCTGTAGCTATCGACTAAGTAAAAGCGACCTCCATTAGCGAGAACCCGACTAACCTGATGAAAAACCCGTTGTGGATCGGGATAATGAAGGAAGCTCATGGTACAGAAAACAGCATCAAACTGTTCGTCCGCAAAGGAAAGAGATTCTGCTCTACCAGAAACAAAAATTAACCTTTTGCGATATCGATTCCGCGCTCTTGCTTCGCGCAGCATTTCAGGAGAAAGGTCTAAGCCAATCGCCTTCATAGTAGGAAACTTGGCAGCCAGACGATCCATTAACCGACCCGTACCGCATCCTAAATCGAGCACCGCAGCATTTTTCTTCAAATCTACATACTCTAACAATCTTTGATGAATTGCCTGATAGAAGATGGTTGTAAATAAGCAATCGTAGAAAGGCGCCCAAAGATTAAATAAATTTTCTTTTTGTCGGTAAAAATTATTAGTCATCGCTCGCGATCGCCTTCTGTCTGGAAAATACAGGTATATTCAAAAAAAACATAAAACATAATTTTCATCCCAAACTTCCTCCTTCTCCTATATTATTCTGAGATCTTGCACCTAAGCCGTAACTGACTTGTGGTATCAGGGAAAAGGGTAAAGGTAAAGGGGAAAAGCGCACCGCCCGCGCTGAGGTTTCCTCAGCGTATAGGACGGAGCAAGAAGATATAAAAATAAACAGGAACATTATCAACAAAATACTTTTGCAAGAGATACCATGAACTAGAGTTCACAACCCAGGGATGAAAATAGAATAATCAATGAATTTACGTTGTTATAGCTTCTATTTTCAAGACAGGTTTAATATGAAAAAGTAATTAATCTAGTCTTGCTACTCGCTACTCGCTACTCACTACTCGCTACTCACTTGTTGCTAATCCTGGAGTCAGTACCAGTCAATCCTGCCTATGTCAGTTACATCAGAGTTTAATTCTGTTTCTACCATTTCTACCTTTCCCTTGACGGCAATTGTAGGGCAGGAGCGGATTAAGTTGGCTCTGTTGTTGCTTGCCGTTGATCCAGGATTGGGGGGCGTAATTATTGCTGGGCGGGGTGCGGCTCTTTTAAGAAGATGTGAAGCAAGTCAAACAACTATCAGTGTTGGAGGTGAAGAAGTAGAACAACGAGCTTGAGTAACACGAGTGAGCCAAGGAATATCAGATTGATATTCAGCTCGATGATTACGTTGATGTTCTTGCCGTAAATGGAATTGCCAATAGTCAGCCCAATCACCGCTAACATGAAGGGAACGCAGGCGTAAAACAGCTTCAGCACCCTGAAGACTCCATCTCGCCCCTGTAATGTCCATTCGATCTTTAATTAAGTAACGACAAGCTCCCTCAATCACTCCCGTGGCAATCGGAAAACCCAGAGCTAAGTAACGATCATATTGGAGATAATCACGATTATTGAGCAAATAGTTAGCACATTTATCCACAGCCGACCTTTGTTCAGGTGTGAGTTGACGTAGAGTAGCACTACGACGCATCCCGTGAGCAACCCAACTCGATTTACCTTCAAGAATACGCAGCAAACGTTCGCTCACCCAATCTTCTGCTTTTTTACTACTGGGAGAATGGAAGACAAAGGCAGCTTTCCAAAGATACTCAATTACATGAATCAGATCGAGAACAATCGTCAAACGGATGTTGTGTTTTTGAGCCAACTGTTTGAGCAGACGCAATTGTGTCTTATTGCCATCAACTAATGCCACCCAGTTTTTTTGTTGATTGGGGTCACGATGTAATGCTTCATCAAATGCCTCGGAAATAATCTGAGCTGGTTCTTTAACTAAACTTGCCCAAACTCTCTTTCCTTCGGGTCTGGGGGGCTTGAGCTCCTGAGATTCTTTCGGCTTGACGATTTGTGATGCTTTGCGTAGAAAGGGTTTGAGCGTATAAACCCCAGCTACTGTAGCCATGCGCTTTGAATTGCGCTTTTCTCCCTTAGTTAAACGTTTTTCTAACTTTCTTTGTCCAGAAATTGCTCTTTTCTTGGTGCTGGGACGCAAATCTTCTTGACGCATCACCACACCCTTTCCATCAACAGTAATTACTAGGATACCTCCTGTCGGTTCTCCTGACTTTGACTTTGCTGGTTGTGCTTGATAAAACTCGTCAAAGTCACCAGCACTTTTTTGCGCTAATTCTTCCACTTGACGCTTGGGTATTTGTGCTGCGGTTGTATTTTTGATTATTTCTACTGTTTGGTTAAATCCGTTGAAGGCAACTGCCGAGGCAACTCGCTCCGATAGTCCGTGAGAGTATTTTTCGGTTGGTAAGTTTAATTCCCCATCTAATGGATGAAGACTGGTCAGCTTTCTCCCTCCGTAGCCAATGCGACTGACCGTGACTGTCCCAAATATGGTTGTTAAGAACCTTGATTGTTTCCGCTTATGGGTTCTTTTCACTCGATCGCTTCCCTGACAATCACCTTCTATTTCGTCGTCGCTGCGCCTGTCTAAATAGCCTTGTAGTAGCCTTCTTAATAGCTCGTTTCCGTTCACTAAGAGCTTGTTCTCCAATTCTCCATGCTCAAGACCACAAACGTTGTCTGAACTTAACCAAGTCACCATGGCTTCAAATAGTTCCCTGGCTTCAGTGAACCATCTGTCTTCATGTTTAGGCTTTGCTGGCATCTGTTTTCGCTCTCTTCTGACTCGATTTTCTTTTACTCCTTCTCAGGATATCGTCTTTTCAAAAGAGCCGCACCCAAATGATTTTGTAAGTGGTGGCTCAAAATCCTCGCTAATTGTAGACCGCTAAAAATTTAAAATTTAGCTTGGGTCTTATACCCAAATGCTCGAAAGACAAAAGAGCTATCAAACAGATAAATTAATCTTCTGCCTTCTGTCTCCTACCCTCTGCCTTTCTACGCAGCGAGATACCCTTTGCTATTAATCCCTTTCGCCATTGCTGCTAATTGTTTTTTATTGGGTTGTTCTAATCCATAGCCATCTACAAGACGGTTCATGAAATTAAATAAAGAGCAAACACAAATTACATCCTCTACTGCTCGTTCGCCCCAACCTGCTGCTAAAATAGCATCTATATCAGACTGAGTAGTTTTGCTAGGGTTTAGAGTCAGCTTATGTACTAAGGCGGCGTTGCTGAATATGTAATGCTAAAAGAGTATTTTGTTTTCCTTTCGACAAACAGAAACTTCTTAAAAGCCTAAAGCTTAAAGCTTAGAGCTGCACGATGCGAAGCATCGAAGCGTCGCTAGACGCGACTTGGGCGCATACGCCCTGCGCTACGAACAGTATTATTCTGTGTATCATTACTCAAATCAGCAACGCCAAAATTGAAGCTTGATTTAATTAATTCTCAGGTAGAATAAGCATAATAGGCAATGCCTTCAAAATCATATGAGAGATTATTTTCCACAAACATCTTTTCATCTATATTTTCAGTAAAAAAGTGCGTGCCGATAGTTGGCTCATAAAAACGATATATAGGAATCGTTCCTTCTACTTCAGTATCAAAAGCGTTAAACTCGCTGTCTTCTAAAACATAATTATCTAGATTATTGGTAATGAAATCTTTTTCTGCTTGAGAAATAGTATAAAAATATGCATCAGTAGCTGTATTACGAAAACGAGATACTTCTCTGCCTCCCGATAAAGGATCTACCGAAACGTAAGATTCGGCTTCAAAGGTAAAATTAGTTGGTTCATCGATCAGGGAGTTATATTCTGAGGGATTGGCAGTGTATAAATGTACGCCAGAAGTAGGGTTGAAAAAGCGATAAACGGTATCTCCTCTCTGAACTTCTTCATTAAACAAAAAATCCTCATCAGATGAAGAAGTTTTTTCTAAATCACTATCTACTAGATTGGATTCTGTAAATAGCTCACTAAAACTTGCCAGCCAACGATCGGCAATTTTATTTTCTCCATTGCTATTTGGGTGAATAGAATCGTAAGTATCATCACTTAAATTAAATCCTGAGAATTGATCTACAACGATAACAGGCGAATTTTCTTGGTCTTTTTCGGCTGCTAAAACAGAAATTTGTTCATTTAATACTTGAAGCTCATCATTATTGTTGATGGTAGGGATTATTTGTGCCAGAAAAATAGTTATATTTGGATTATTAGCTCTAAAAGTGTCAATAACTTGGCTTAACTCATCAATGGTACTATCTGCCGATTGACCCTGGAGAATATCGTTAGTTCCCAAGTGAATCAAAGCGACATCAGGTTGAGCTGAATCGACCCAATCATCAAGCTGTAACAAAATTTCATCGGTTCTAAAACCCGAATGACCTTCATGATCTAAATCAAAATCGGGGTTGGGATTTGGTCCATTACTATTTTCAGTTTGACTACCAACAAAATCTACTGTATTAAAATCGGCTTCTTGTAATTTTTGCCATAGAGGACGACGATAGGTGTTTCGTTCATTATCTCCTTGGGTAATGGAATCGCCAAGAGGCATAATTCTAATTTCAGTCAGTATTTCTGAGCTATTGATATCCATATCAAAAAAGATGTGGGGAGTTCCCATGTTTGCGGCTCAAATCATGTTATCACGCTCTAAATGCTATCCCCCGTTGATAACTTATGCATATTTTTACGGTTATTAATATTCTAGATCGCCAGAGTCATTAAGATTTAGTTAAATTAAACTTAGTACGATTTAATTTTAAAAGCTCCAAAGTGTTGCTATCTTATGCCTAATTCTGTGGAGTAATAGCGAAACTAACTTGTTCTGCTTATTTACTACTCTGGCAAAAATCAGCAGATCCACTATAAGTGGTAGTTGCAGCTTCAGATAATGATAAAGATGGCTTATCTAAATCCTGTAACGAAATATCATCGAGTTTTATGTTTGGTGTTGAGCCGTCTTCTTGCCACTGGGCATAATAATCTGGTAATTTCTGGTTGTAATCGGCGATCGCAATTGACAGCTGTTGTTCTAGACAAGCACTGTATTTTTCTAGCCAAATATTTCTCGCATCTTCAGTAGACCAACTACTACAACCACTAATCTGTCCAGTTACACGGTAGTAGGTATCACAGCCAACAGCCAAAACTTTTGCTTCCTTAATTGCAGAAAAAGCGATTGCACTAGCTGCTATTAGTATGAAGCTGATTAAATAACAAGGAGATTTCATGAGCTTTAAACCAACCCTACAATAATCATTGTATTGATTGTATTGATTTAATTGCTCGACAATCACTTTTAATTTAATTTAGATTTGTTTGAGGAGTCAGATCGCTCCTCGCTAAGCTAAGAGCTAAAAGCTAATGGCTAAGGGTGTGGCTCTTTTGAAGTAATGAAGTCAAATGGCTAACAATCTTTCAGGGTTCTGAAACTTGTTGAGATGATTGCGCTGGAATTCCTGTATCTTATGGAATGACCAATATTCGTCGAAATCACCACT
>JASJDX010000559.1 GCA_030064975.1 Pleurocapsa sp. MO_192.B19 | reverse complement strand
ACCCAGTTGTTTAGTAATTTTAATTTGTCCATCCAACACAACATAAAAACACTGAGTGATATCTCCTTCCTTAAATAACACCTGTTCTGGCATCAGTTTTAAGATTGTGCCACAGGCTTCTAAATTTTGTAGATGTTCTTCTTCTAAAACTGGAAAGAGAACTGAATCAGACAAGGTAGTAGTCATAATCAATTTATAGATTTTAAGGCATTCATTTACCATCTTTGATGGAATAAGGTGCTTAGCTATCAGCCATCAGCCATCAGCTATCAAACAATACCGTAACTAATTTTTCTCTAGTTGGATTTAGCAACGCCAAAGTATTAAGCACCTCCGTAGACAGGAATTGCTGCCCCGCTAATATCTTGGGCAGCTTCAGAAGCCAAAAAGCAAATTACTTTAGCCAAAGATGCTGGCTTAACCCATTTATCAGTATTTTCTTCTCCCATAGCGTCGCGATTAGCAGGAGTATCAAGAACGCTAGGTAAGACAGTATTAGCAGTAATATTTAGCTGTTTAGTTTCTTTGGCGATCGCTTGAGTTAGAGCAACTACACCTGCTTTAGCAGCAGAATAGGCAGCTAATTTAGGTTCGGGATTAACTGCACCTCTAGAACCAATAGTTACAATTCTACCGTAGTTACTTTCTCTCATTGACTGTAAACAGTATTTGCAAGTCAAAAAAGTAGTGAGTAAATTAATACTAAATGTTTTTTGCCAATCGGCTAATGAATATTGGTGGATTTCTCCCATATCAAATCCTCCTACCAAGTGAATCAAAACCTCAACCTTTTCCATTTCTTTGACGATTTGGCTGACATTACTTTCTTCAGTTAAGTCGGCTTTAACTAATGTCACTTGTTCTAGTTGCTTTTGAGTAAGCATTTCTCGAACCGAATTAGCATCTGATTCATCACGGTAGGGAATAGTAATTAAACCTCCTTGAGAAATAACGGAGGGTAAAATTCCTTGTCCCAAGCCTCCTGTTCCGCCAGTTAAAAGAACCTTTTTATCTTTCACTTTAAACTACTCCTTATCGTTATTATGTCTCAATTCAGCAACACCCTAAAAAATATTAGATAAATCCAAAACTAAGCCAGGTAAGATATCTTCACCAAATAATGTTTTGGGTGATCTTAGTAACTCTACATCTTGCCCTAAACGGTAAATTTCTACTTGTTTAGTTTCAGGATTAATTAACCAACCTAGCCGAACTCCGTTATCAAGATATTCCTTCTTGAATAGTTGTCAATTATCGATTATCCATTGCTTACGCCCCAACTTCAGTTAGATAACGGTGAACAAACATAATGGCGATCGAACCTTCCCCTACACCAGAAGCTACTCGCTTAACTGAATTATGTCGCACATCTCCCGCAACAAAGATTCCTGGAACACTAGTTTCTAATAAAAAAGGATCGCGATCGCGATTCCAACCACGAAAATGTTCACTTTTTTTCAAGTCTGCCCCTGCATAAATAAAGCCTCGTTCATCCTTTGCCACTATGCCATCTAACCATTCTGTTTCAGGTTTTGCACCAATGAAGATAAATAAAGAGTTAGTTTCTACCCGTTCGCTTTCTCCTGTATCGTTGTGTAGCAGAGTTAATCCTGTAAGGCTCTTTTCACCGTGTACTTCAGCAACTTCTGTATGGGTTAACACCTCAATGTTATCAGTGGCATCAATTTGATCGATTAAGTACTGAGACATACTTTTGGTTAAAGAGTCTCCCCGCACCAACATACTTACTTTACTAGCATATTTAGCGAAATACATTGCTGCTTGTCCTGCTGAATTTGCCCCACCAACGAGATAAATCTGCTCATTTTGGCAAGATAAAGCTTCAGTTTTAGCTGCACCATAATAAATCCCTCTACCTGTCAGGCGATCGCATCCAGGAAGAGTTAATCTACGCCAATATACCCCCGTTGCCAGCAACAAAGCATGACAGTTAATTTCACTACCGTCAGCTAATTTGACAATGCGATAGGGATCATCTAATTTTACCCCTACAACTTCCTGGGGAGTAAGTATCTCTACGCCAAAACGTTTTGCTTGGGTAACACCTCTACGAGCAAGATCGTCCCCACTTAAGCCCACAGGAAAACCAAGATAGTTTTCAATCCGAGAACTTGAGCCTGCCTGTCCTCCTGGTGCAGAACGTTCGATCATTACTGTACTTAAACCTTCCGATGCACCATATACCGCTGCTGCCAAACCCGCGGGACCTCCCCCGACGATTACCAGGTCATAAAAAGGCTTTTCTGCTTGGGTTTGTAGACCAATTTTTTCGGCTACTTCCAAGTTACTAGGCTGTTCTAATCTATCCCCATTACCAAACAATACTAGAGGTAGCTTAGGCTGGTTGCCATTATGAGATACGTATTCGATCAGCTTCGTTGCTTCTGGTTCAATTTCCACATCCATCCACTGATAGGGAATTTGATTGCGCGCCAGAAAATCTTTAACATTATGAGAACAGGGTGACCAGCGATCTCCAATAACCCTAATTCCTTCAAAAGCAGGACGATATACTGCTAACCAATCTTCTAATAAGTCATCTAAGACAGGATACAGCTTTTCTTCGGGAGGATCCCAGGGCTTAAGGAGATAATAATCAAGTCGAGCGTTATTAATCGCTCTAATGGCAGCATTAGTATCCGCATAAGCTGTAAGTAATACCCGTTTTGCTTCAGGAAACATTGGTGTTGCTTTCTCGACAAATTCTACCCCGTTCATTTCAGGCATTCTTTGGTCGGTAAGCAATAAAGCTACGGTCTCATTGCGTAACTTAAGTTGTTCGAGGGTTTCAATTGCCGATGCCCCAGAATTAGCGCGAACAATCCGAAAGCGATCGCCATATTGTTTTCTTAGGTCACGAGCGATCGCCTGTAATACTTCTAAATCGTCATCTACAGTTAAGATAGTTGGTTTAGCCATAATTCAATTAACAATTAATAATTAACAATTGACTGTATGTACTACTTCGTAGAGATGGTATTCGTTGTCGGCAATACCTTCCCAGTAAGGCTTATCTTTACTAAAGCCTGGTTGTTTAACTAGTTCTTCGATAGCTTCTTTATTTTTCCACTGTCCATAGTTGATTACCCGAGTACCATCTAAACTACGATGAAAAGTGGCCGAAATTAACCCTGGTTGTTCCATTGCGGGTTTAACATGTTCTTTTGCCAGTTCAACCATTTGGGGCTGATTTTCTGGCTGCATAGTAAATTCAGCAAAGTGAACGACATACTCTCCTGTTTCTATTTGAGGGGTGCCAACTTTAGACTCTGATGTCACTATTTCATAAACATGGGAGTCTGGACGATCAAATTCCCAAAGTTTGCCAGCTTTTGCCTGGACCTCTTCGTTACTTCTAAAAGCCTCAAAAGTTTCCCTACTTGACCACTGGGCATAGTTAGCAACTTTCACCCCATCTGTACTTTTATGCAAATTAGCCGAAACAAAACCAGGTTGAGTTTTTACTGTTGATAAAAATTCTTTAATCGTGTCAATAAGTTCCTGCTGCTGTTCGGGTTTAACCGTAAAAATAATAATTACGGTGGTCAAACTATTATCCAAAGAAAGAGTGGTCATAATTTTATTAACAATCAACAATCAACAATCAACAAATTAAATATTGCAAGTAATTAAACGACCCAAAAAGAAATTAGTCATTTTTGAACCATAAGGAGAATTCCACCAGCGAGAAGGATGACAACCCAGAGGGGCATTAAGACTAAAATCTAATTCATTACAAGGAAGCCAACGGTTATCTTTGCGCCATCCCAAACGTTCGCCCCAGGTTTCGATTAACTGTTGATTTTGTTCCACGGTAGTATCAAAAGTACCGCCAAATTTCTGATATATTTGCAACTGAGGACTAAATCCAAAACGACCATCACTGTGCTTAGTCCATAGACGATCGATCACCATCAAATCGTTACAGGGAAAATGCTGAATATCTTCGGGAGTTAATTCTTCGATTTCTTTGGCTGTTACGGACAGAATTAACCTGATAGTTTCTTTATCTGCTTCAAACCAGTTACTCTCTGCAAGATACTTCTGAAGATTTTTATAGCGATAGCGATCGCCCAACAGCATCAAATCATCTTCTAGTTGAGTAATTTTGGCTGGTAAATTAGATAGTCCCCCCAGATTATCTTCTAAATTATCAAAACGGCTAGTTAGTTGGCTTAACTGCTGTTGAATTGCAGATAATTGTGCCGTAAGTTGATCAACAATTTGCTCTTGATTGTCGCTCATCAGTATATTTACTTGGACTTTAATAAAAGAGTAACACTATCAGTCAGCAGTGAGCAGTAATACGGTGGACGTTCAACAATTTAATAAAATTCAGATCTTAGAAGAACTATCTCTCAATGCCTTACCATGTCTCCAACAAATTCTTTACGATGGCTGGATTTTACGCTTCGCCGAGGGATACACTAAACGGGCTAACTCAGTCACTCCTCTATATCCTAGTTCACAAGATATAATCCAGAAAATCCACCGCTGCGAGCAAATTTACCGCGATTTTAACCTCAACCCGATTTTTCGGCTGACAAACATTTCCCAATTAAAAACTTTAGATCGTACTTTAGAACAATTGGGATATCAAAAAAAGAGTAATGTTAGCGTTCAAGTTAAAACTATAACTGACAGCAATGTATTTAAAAGCAATTACCCAAAGATTACATCTTGCGATCGCTCAATCACGTTGAGTAATGATCTATCCGAAGAGTGGTTAGATCATTTTGTTCATGCCGCCAGTCTACCTATACAGCATTGGGAAACTCTATCTACTATGCTGCAGATTATTCCTACTCAAACTTGTTATGCTTGGTTAAAAGATAAGTATCGATTTTGTAGTTGTGGCTTAGGAGTTTTAGAAAATAATTACTTAGGACTTTTTTTTCTTATTACCGCTAAAAAACAGCGTAGTAAAGGACACGCTAGCCAACTGATCTCAGCTATGTTGAATTGGGGACAAAGCAAAGGAGCTATTCAAGCTTATGTTCAGGTGGAAACTAATAATCTAAAGGCAATAAATCTATACAATAAATTAGGCTTTACAGAAGTTTATCAATATTTTTATCGCCTTAAACCATGAACAATTCATCACCACAAGCATATATTAAACTCGATCAGTTTCTTAAATGGCAGGGAATTGCCCAAACTGGAGGAGAAGCCAAGATTATTATTAGAGAAGGACAAGTAGAGGTAAACGGGAAAGAAGAGATTAGACGAGGACGTAAATTAGTTACAGGCGATCGCGTTGCTGTGGCGGGAAAAACTCATAGAGTCAAGCTAAACTAAATAGCTACAATTTCTGATGCGATATGAGAAACGACAAAATATAAAACCCTCTACTTCAAATACGTAGAGGGTTTTATGATTAAAATAATTAACCTGGCACTGAGCTATTTTTCCGGGAGGCTACCCTCCGAGTATCTTCGCCGCTACAGCGTTTCACTGTCGAGTTCGGGATGGGGTCGAAGTGGTTCCACTGGGCTAAAAGCACCAGGAAT
>JASJDX010000558.1 GCA_030064975.1 Pleurocapsa sp. MO_192.B19 | reverse complement strand
GTCTTCTATTGCCTGAGTATATTCAGCTTGTTTTTCTGCCTGAATATTGCTTCCTGCTTGCTCAAAAACCTTGTTCAATAATAAATCTAAATCTTCTTGGATTTGGGTCATGTTTTCACATATATTCTGATTGACAGCCTTTTTAGTGGTATTCATTGTTTGACTCCTACATAGTTTCATCCTTGGACTGTATAATCAAATCAGTTATTGTTGAAGATAGCTTGAGGAGTTCGGTCAAATTCTACTTTGCTGTAATCTAGCTGAATGATGCGATCGGCAAGGTTAAAGTAACGATTATCATGAGTGATAACTATTCAATAATTAATCTTGACTTCTGACTCCAGCAATTCTGAATTCTGTTCTAATATTTCTCAAACAAAATCCCTTCTACCCCAACTCCAGGGGCAAATGAAAATGAAATTCCAGTCATTTTTTCAGGTAAAGTTTTTCTCTGATTAGGGTAGTCTAACATAGGGGTTTTTTCTGCTCTTAAAGACTCTTCTTCCAGGCGAAGAATTATTCGCTCAATGACAAATAAAATGGCACAACTCAGCATATTGCCGTGTTGACGCAATATTTCCCAGCTATCTGCTACTTGCTCGTCATTGAGTCCTAAAGAACTCTGTGCTTTCTCAATAATGCGTGTTCCACCAGGATGAACAGCCCACAAATCGATTTCCTCTTTTGTCAGCTCACGATCTGCCAGAAAATTGTTGATAATTGGACCTAAGCCAGCTTCAATGTACTTAGGTAAATCACGGGAAAGCTTACAGGTAATACCATTGTCTGTAATTCCCAAACGAATGCCATCTTCAGTATCTTCAACTAAATAACTGAAGTTATCTTTAATGACGATTTTACCTTGACCAAACAACATACTTTCTTCCCTGGCACCAAGCACCACTGCTGCACATCCATCTCCAAAAATGCTATGGATGATTACATCATTGATGTTATCTTCAAACACGGCATTAATTGAACTCAACTCCAGGCAAATCACCAAGGCTCTCTGGTTGGGATTAGCTTTTATATGGTCGCAGGCAATTCGCAATCCATTCATTGCTGCTGCACATCCCATAAAATGGACTGGTATACGAGCAATGTTTTTTTTCAATCCTAAACTTTTGATTAGTTTTGCATCTATTCCTGGGGCAACAAATCCTGTACTGGTGACAAAAACAATTAGTCCAATAGTATCCTCAATGTTTTGTGAGTAGAAATAATCACCAGGTTGTGTACTTTCTTCAGCAGATTTTAAGGCTTTTTTGGCTACTTTTTCCGCTAGGGGAAGTGCATACTCTTCAAACATCTCCATCCGCTCTTGAATTGTGCCTGGTTTTCGGCTAAATTCATAGGTCTCTTCGGATAATAAATTAATAGCTAAATGTCTTTGCTCAATGCGAGTGTTTTTGTAAATCTTGGCAATGCGGTCTCGATTGCGATTTAAACCTCTAAGATTAGCCACAAATTGAGCAGCATCCGCTTGAGGAATAATATTGTCGGGAGTCCCAGTAGCGAGGCCTTCAATGGTTGCCAATATCTGCTTCGTTGGGATATTGTCCTGGAAAGGCTTTGGCATCAATCCATTTTGCTGTTTTGTCTGAATAGTAGTGATAGTCATAGTTTAAGCCATCCAAATTAAGATTGTTACTGCAATTTTTGTCCTGCTTGAAAAGTAGAGAAGAAAAGCTAATAGCTATTAGCTATTAACTTTTGATTAGATTTAACCAATGCCACTAAAACCAGTAAAACCACTAACAAGATATTCAATACTCATCTTTAAGGCTTCAGGATGGAAATGTTCTTTGAATACTCCAAAGTTTTTTTCTTTTGCCATTACAGATGGAGATGCTAAGTATTGCTCGAATAAATGTGGCAGGCGCTCGAAGAAGAAGTTTTGTGGTTGCAACCATTCAACGTTAAATTTAGTTGCTTCTTCTCTGACAAGATCTTCGCTAATTATATTGGCAAAACCACTTTTTTGTTGAGGTAGTATATGGTGGACGCGGTGAGGACCTAAACCTGCTGATAGAAAACAGTCAATATATTTATTGCCAATCATGGTGAAGTCACAGGAGTTTTCAATTTGAAGTGCTGCCCAATCTTTTTTCTCCCAGTTTGTTTCTGTTTCAGTTGTTTCTTCTTCAAAATCGTGACTGGCAAGAACTAAGAAGGTAGTCAGCCAAAGAGTAAGTAAAAATTGACCTAACCAAGCTAGAAAGTCACCGTTAATCGTAAAAACAATTAATTCACCCAATAGCAGAACATGTATTCCAAATGCACCAATAAAGTTTTCTACAGGAAACCTTAGTGGCCATATGTTAATGTCTTTACCGACAGCTTTTCGCTCTTTTATTCCTCCTTGGATCGAGAGTATCGCTACGATAGTTATTTGTGCAAACATACCTGAGATGAGGTGAGCGACTGAATGAATAGTATGAAGGGGAATTCGATAGTAACGAGGTAGTTCTAAGAAAAATGATACGGTGCCATTTTTCTTAACATCTACCTTACTTTCGATAAAAGGATGATGCATTAAATTATGACCGTCAATTTGTACTATTGCTAAGGGGACATAATTAATATCGAATACATTGGCAAAAATTCTATTAAATCCAATTTGGGGGCGATGAAGTAAATAATGTCCCGTACCTGAAAGGGCAATTTTTATCGCTGCCATTAGAGGTACAAAAACATAAATTGGCATATATTGCTCAAAACCTAATCGCAGCCATTCTACGAGTACATATGCAACGACTAACATAACGCTGACGAGATTAAAAAGGAAGTCCATTTGAGCCACCTTTTTTCTCATTTCTGGCTTGTTTAGTCTGGCTCGAATCCGATCGAGTAATTGCCCTTCTTGTTTGAAGTTGTATTTTGGCGTGTCTGTCGAGCTATTAAAGCCCTGAGGAAAAAGAAACTCAGGAGCCCAACAGGTAGGATGAACATCTTCTGGTTTTGCCGAACGCCCCAAAGAATATTTGGCTAAAACTTTTTTCACTTTTTCGGGGTTATGATGAAAAAAGTTGACGAAAGTGGTAATGTCTCTGTTTTTTGTGCGTCGAATGAAAAATTGACCTCCTGGATGCCTGCCAATAAATTCGGTAAGATCGTAAGCCTCACCATCGTAAATCCAGACATTGGGTAATGGTTTATCTTCTAAAGGTGGTGGCAGTTCATATTCGGTTTCTGGCGACGGTAGTGGTAGATCGGCTGCATGATCGTGTTGTGTGAATTGCTCTGAATTGTTGGTGGGTTGGCGATTTTCAAGAACTTGATTGTTACGATCGCTAATATTTTCAGCTGTTTGGTTTTCTTCAACAGTAGTATGGTTATTCATTTTGTTCATTACAATTGTTTGCCTTACTTTTAAAAATGACTTCAGTCATGAAAATCCTGGCAGCCAGTGCTACTGACTAAGGAGTTGGCCCAGATAAATGTGAGACTGATAGAGACGAGTTTGAGGAGGTGAGCGACTGACTAAACCAAGTCAAGCATCCTGATAATTAATCAGCCCCGGGCTGGCACAAGAACACTGAATTTTAGAGCTTTGTTGGGGTCGGAGTCTGAATTGTGCAGCCAAATTTTTGGTCAGGTTATAGCAATTTGAGAACTCGATTAAGATGCGATTACCCTGGTTATTAGTACTTCAAGAACATAGGTTGTTAGATGAATATACCATTGGTCTGATTTATGCTCACGTCTAAAAACTTGTACTGTAATCGGTTTTTGTTTTTCAATAGCATAAAGCAATGATAACTGGCGACGACGACATTCGGTAACTTGAAACGAAATTTCTAGCTTTTGTCCATATTCAGATTGCATAAACCGAGGTAAAGTGACAACAGTAGTAGCAGAAGGTAAACTATCTTATTTTGACCTCTAAAATTGTTTAAGTACCGTACTAAAATTAGCAAGTTCGATTGAGAACTTATCTACTATGAAGCTATAGATTGAAATTCAAACTCAAGACCGGTTCCCTTCAGGCGGGATTGGTACAATTTATTGAATTCTTCTAATTGCTCATTGGAGAAATGGTTTTTCCAGTCGCCTACAACTCCCTTACGTAAGTGTGAACCTTTTTTAATGACTTTAGAGAATTTATTAACTTCTAGATTTGGATTTGATTTCATGGCTTGGAAGGTACATTTTTCTGCCACAGCTTGTGCCTTCTCATCTGATAACTTGAAGCCAAGGAATTCGGCGATAATTTTAACCTGACTTTTAAGATCTTTTTTGAGATCTTCATACTTGAGAAAAAGAACATTTTCATCGTCCTTGTGTGACCACCATTCCAAAATATGGTCAAAGTATGAACCGCCAGTAGGAAGATTTCCCTTTATGAAATATTGTAGAAATTCTTCCCACGTACCATCAAAGTCGAAAACTGGTGCCGAGCACATGAAGTGAAAGAAAGAAACAGCCACATCTTTTGGATTGCGGGCAAGATAGATATACTTCACTGTATGTTCGCTGCTGCGCGGTACTAGAGCAAATGGTAAATGGGTAGACATATAGCGTGGGGAGAGCAAAGTTTCTAGTTGCTCGTGGTTAGCGAAATCAAACATAGGCACTGTGCCACCAATATGATTTGCCTTACCGGAATCTTTTGGCTGAGCAATGCAACGGACGATTTCTGCAAGCCACATGGTTCCTGACTTGGGATAAGTGACCAAAAAGACATCGTCAGGACTAGTTTGGAATGTAGTACAACTTCTCAGTTGTTCTTCAGGCATTAAAGCTGGCCAGATCGACCCGTTTACCTTGGAATGAAGGAAAGGCATTTCCTTAGTTTTAGAGCCATTCATCATTGCCTGTTCAAATTGATTTTTAGAATGCTCTGGAAATTCTCTAAATACAGTGTGTCTGGCAATTTTCAACATTAATTTTTTGATGTTGGATTTGACTAAGTTTTTCATGATATCTATACCTCGAAAGAAGTCTGATTTTTGATTGAGATCGTATGTTTTGCTCATTTTCAAATCCCGTCAATAAGGAAAATTGAATACCTTTCCTACACAGCTAAAAAATATCTGCAATTCAGGTATTTTTTCAGGTATGGCAGGTAACTCGATTAATTATGCACTTTATTCGCGATGAGTCGTTGCGAATAAATTCCTAATTCTTAACTTTTACTCTGTTTTTTCTTCCGTTAAGGTTTCAAGGGGTGCGCTCAAAAACAGTTGGTAATTCCCAAAAGCGATCGCTCTTTGATTGGGGTTGATCTGATACGCCACGATAAGTTAGCTTCATGATATTTCTTCTTTAGATATCGATTTCTTTGATTATTAGTATGGATGAAATCTTTGACAGAAAAAATACCCTAAAGTTCAGAAAAATTCAGGATTAACCTTAAGGAAAATTCGGTTGTGTCGCAAATAATAAGCAGGACGAGAATATTTCTTAGAAGATCAATTAATTTAGGCGGCTACTCCGAAGATTTGATTGATGAAACAGATCTGTCCTATGACATCCCCTTTTTTCACATCTTGGATTTGTCCCTTACGAATCATGTTCATCGCTTCGTAGCCTTT
>JASJDX010000060.1 GCA_030064975.1 Pleurocapsa sp. MO_192.B19 | reverse complement strand
AAACAAAGAACTAAATACATCCCCAAGAAGCTACTAGATAAGGTAAAACAAGCTGAATCTAGAAAATTGCCAGTTGAAGACATTTTGGTTTTACTAGTGGGTACGGATAAATGTTCTAGGAAAAAGTCCGACACTTCTATCATCTCTCCAGAGCCCAAAGTGATAGACAGTGAGGATAAATGTTCTAGGAAAACTATACCCACTAGTAAAAAACGCAGACAAAAGGGATACGGGAGCGGTTGGATTCAATGTAAACCTATTAAGCGCAGTGGTAAGGAGTATCAGCAGTATTGGTATAACTATGAGGAATGGCGCGAGGGCGATCGCACCTCTAAAAAGTCTCGTTATATTCCCAAGCGGTTGTTAGCACGGGTGGAGAAGTTGGAGGCGGAGAAAGCACCTGTGAGGGAGGTTTTGGTAGTGTTGGGGGTGAAGGAGTAACTGGTGGTGCGATGGTTTTTGCCAAATTAAGCTCTTAAATAGGTTGAAAATAGATCTTACTCTAAGCTCTTAATATATATTTGTAGTTGAGAGTTTTATTTTCTGGGAATTAAATGGCACGTCTGGTTCAATTCGATTTAGAAAATGGAAGTGGCGAATCAATTTACATTGAAGTAGATGAAAAACTTCCTACTCCAAAACCCCAACCTGGAGACGATCGCATTAGTCGTGGTGATGGTGTTACTCAAAAAGCTACACAAAGTCTAGGGAAAGCTTTATCTGTGATTAACCCTGTGGCTAATGCGGTCATTAATAAAGTGAAAAGCTTACATGAGCCAGCAGATGAAGTTGAAGTTAAATTTGCTATCAAGATGAGTGCAGAAATAGGCGCGGTAATTGCATCAGGTAATGCGGAAGCCAACTATGAAATTACCTTGAAATGGAATAATCAGGAAAAAAATAATTAATTTACTTTGTGTTGTCTGCTAGGTGAAATCAATCCACTCAAGACCAGATTTATCTGTTGTTAGAATCTATAAGCAAGGGAAAATTGTCGGTGCTGGTTTTTTGGTATCAGACGAATATATTTTGACCTGTGCTCATGTTCTAGCAGATCCAGATAGTCCTGAAGAAAAACCAACCCAAGAAATTGAACTTGATTTTCCTACTATTAAGCCAGAAGAAATACTTAAGGCAAAGGTTGAGTTTTGGTTGCCAGTAAAACCGAAAGATTCTCCAGAAGACATAGCTGCACTCAAATTAATTGAACCTCCACCAAAGGTGGCTAGATCTGCTTCTTTGAGCGTTACCGATGGAGAAATATCTGAACGTAAATTTGAAGCTTATGGGTTTCCTGAAGATAGAGAAGAGAAAGGAATCTGGGTAGAGGGTGTTATTAAGAGAAATATCGCTTATGGTTGGATACAACTGGTGGGAACTCATGTAGGTATTGAGAATAAAAAAGTATATTACCTAGAAGAAGGATTTAGTGGTACACCAATTTGGGTTAAGGATTTAGGAGTTGTCGGTATGGCAGTTGCTGTTGACAATCGGCGACCAGAAGCTGAAGTTGCTTTTATGATACCGACAGAATTGCTGTTAGAAGCATGGGATAAATTATCAGAAGTTGGTGCGATCGATTCTCGAATACAATTATTAATTACTTTACTTAAGCCTTATTTTCAAGATTTTAAGAATTACATAGAAATTGCTTATCAAAAATCTTTACCTCAACTTTATGTTCGTAATTTTCCAGATTCTATTGCAGAGATAGTTAGAAGTTTAGATAGTCGTGAAAATGATAGTGAGGATGATTATTCTTGTTTAGAAAAGTTTGTTTGCTATTTATTATTAAGTCTTAAAGATTTAGATGACAAAGCGCAATTACGTCAGTCATTAACTAACTGGTTAAACTCTTATTTAGGAGATAAGCGAACAGAAGATTTACTTGGACTATTAAAATCAAAGCGACAAATAGAAAAAGTATTTAATGAAAGCCAAAAACCTTGCTTGATCGTGGCAATTTTTGAGGATAATAATTCTTATACTGTGGAGGGATGGTTAATTGAAGATGTCAGGGATTATCAACCAAATGAAGAAGCTGGTTGTCATTCTCTTACAGATGAAAGCAATAAAAAAACAACAGATCGAAAGTTAAGTAATCTCAGAGAAATAATAAATTTCTTGATTAAGAAAAGCATAGCTTGTTGTTTTCTAGAGATCCAAAAAATACAATTTTTTTTACCTTCAAAGTTAATCGTTAATAATCTAGAATTTTTATATTCACTGATTCTCAATCCTGAAAGATATTTTAAGCAAACTATTAATGCTGAATATGAAATATCTATTCGCCTTTCTCCTCGTCTTAGAGGAGCAGGAGAAGATCTAATTCTTAAATGGTTTAATAAGGGAAAATATTTAAACCGACAAAAAATGCAACCTGCTGTCAAGGTTCTTAAAAATCAAAATTGTAGCAGTCCTGATGAATTATATAATGAGCTTAAGTCTCCAAAGATAGTAGCAGTAAGACTAAATAAAGTTATACAAAAATCAAAACTAGAATGGGTAATAGCTGCATTTTTAGAAAGAGGAATTCCTCTAGCTTTGTGGATGAGAAAAGAAATTGAAGGTATTGATTGTTGTCAAGCTTTGGAGGATATCTGCCAAAATTGTTGTTTAGAAGAGCTTTCAGAAAAGATCAAAAACCAAAGTAGGAAAACTTCTCATATTGGCAGTTGTCTATCGTTGTTATGGGACGATCCAACCCTTGTTCCACCAGAATATGCACCAGAACATGTACTAAAGATGCCTTAGCCATGAACGACTGGAGAATTTTTACAGGAAATAGCGAACCGCATAAAGACTGGAAATTACCACCATCTCCCAGTTGGCGACCTTTTGGCGAAGACAGCAAACCTGGTGAAAGTCGACGTAAGCAACGAGGTGAAACTTTTCAAGTGCGACCAGAAGAAGTCAAAATGGTCAATGCTGCCTTGTATTTGCGTCGTCCTCTTTTGGTTACAGGTAAACCAGGCACAGGTAAATCATCCCTAGCTTATGCAGTAGCAAGGGAATTAATGCTAGGAGAAGTTCTTTATTGGCCGATTACTACCCGCACTACTCTCAAACATGGACTTTACAGTTATGATGCGATCGCTCGATTACAAGAAGTTAAACAATTAGAAAAGATCAAAAAGATCAATACTTCTGAACTATCAGAAGAAGAAAGAAAACAACAATTGAGAGCGATCGCAAAATATATAACCCTGGGTCCTTTAGGTACTGCCTTATTACCCTCAGAAAGGCCGAGAATGTTGCTGATAGATGAGATTGATAAAAGCGATATCGACTTACCTAATGACTTATTGACTATTTTTGAAGAAGGACGTTTTGAAATTCCAGAATTAGTCAGGATTAAAGAAGAAGTTGATGAAGTTACCGTGCGTACTGCCTATACCGATGAAAAAGAAGAAATTACGAAAGAAGATCTTAGTACCACAATTATCGAAGGAAGGGTTAATTGTAAGGCTTTTCCTTTTGTGATTTTAACCAGTAATGGGGAGAGAGATTTTCCTGCACCGTTTCTCAGACGCTGCTTGAGTTTAACGATGAAAGTTCCTCGCAAAGAAGATTTAGTGAGGATAATTACTGCTCATTTTGACAAAAAAATTTCAGTAGAAGATGATAAGAAAACCCTTAGTGATGATTCACTTGATGCTTTAGTTAACGATTTTATTGATAATCGAGATTCTGGGAAAACTTTAGCGACAGATCAACTACTTAATGCCTTGTTTATAGTAACAAAAGGTCGTATATCTCCTAAAGATGAACTAATTGCTAAAAGACTCTTGAATGATTTAGGTCAAGTGGAGGAGGATGAATAATTCATCTATCGAAGCTACAGTATCATGGCTAGTAAATCGCCTAGATCGAGGCGGACTTTTAAGAAAGTTAGAATTAAGCGATGAAGATATTGCTGATATTCTTTGGTTAGCTTGCCAAATGGGAGCTATAGAGGCTAAACCTAAAGAACCCGAACGCAATCAAACTGAACCTGAAACCGATCGAGCAATTTGGCAAGACAATAGCAAACAGAGGACTGAAGTTGACTCCAAACCAGATGAAGTTAGTAATGTCTATTCTGAAAAAACGATTGAGCCAGAATTAACAACCTCATCTGATACTAAAAGCTTACCTTTTCAAGCTCCAGCAGCACCAGCAATTCAAAATACCTTATCAATCAGTAGGAAATTACGTCCTTTGATGAAGAAATTTCCTTCTTCTCGTCAAAGGATTCTTGACGAAGAAGCAACTGTTAGCCGAATTGCGGAAAGGGGGATTTTTGTTCCTGTAACCAAACCAGAACCAGAAAGATGGCTTGATTTAGAATTAATAGTCGAACAATCCCGTTCTTCCTTTATTTGGCAAGAAACTATTGATGAACTAAGACAAATACTAGAAATTCATGGAGCATTCCGCAGTGTCAGAGTTTGGAATCTGAGTGAAGATAAAACTCAATTACAGCTAGTCAGAAGAAAAAAAGGTAGGAGAACCAGTAAACGCCAACATAGTTACCGCGAGCTAATACATAGCGATGGCAGAGGGTTAGTTTTGCTGGTTAGTGATTGTGTATCTTCTATCTGGCAACAAGGAAAAATTCACCATTGGTTACAGAAATGGTCACAAAAACAACCCACAGCAATTGTGCAACTTTTTCCCGAACGCATGTGGGACAGTACCCAATTAGGAGTAGGTCGTAAACTCTTCTCTAGTGCCTTAACTCCTGGTGTTGCCAATCCCAAATTAATTTTACAAAACCTGCCAGCTTGGATTCCGATTAATTGGCAGCAAGCATTAGTATTACCAGTGGTAAATTTAGAACCAGAAATTTTAAAGCAGTGGTCGCGGGTTGTTGCTGGTTCGGGAAAAGCGAGAATTTCTACGTATTTATTCGATCTAGATTTTGTTGCCAAGCAGGCAAAACAAGAGACAACTAAACCAGAAGTTAAAACAGAAACTTCATCACAGACAGCAGAAGATATTAACTCGCAAAAAGAACGAGAAGCAGAAATAATCCTCAAGCGTTTTTTGGCTACAGCATCCATAACAGCGCAACGTTTAGCAGGGATGATGGCTGCTGCACCTGTCGATATGCGGGTAGTGGATCTGATTCGCAAAACTTTACTACCAGAAGCTACACCCGTTCATGTAGCAGAAGTTTATATGGGTGGAATCCTGGAATCAAAAGTTGGAGGAGAATCAAGAATATATCAATTTCGAGATGGAGTGAGACGCTTACTTAACAAAGCGATGGCTCAATACGAAACTGAAGACGTATTAGATACTATTTCTCGCTACATTGCCGAAGAAATTGACCGACCGATTCGTAGTTTTACTGCTTTACTAGCTCTGCTACCAACCTATAGCCAAGAAAAACAAGAACAAATTTTGCCTTTTGCTCAAGTAGCAGTAGAAGTTTTAAAAAACTTAGGTGGAGCTTATGCTCGTTTTGCTGAAGAAATTGAAGATGCTTGGAAAGAGTCGAACGATGAGCGATTGGAAGAGCGGAACGATGAGCGAGCTGCTCTTCTGGCTCGTCAAGCTTATCTCTTTGTCATGCGAGATCGACTTCATGTCCTAGCACTGGTAGATAATGCGCTGCGACGAGCTCTGAGTGCGCCTTATTTCAGCAATATATTGAAACATCATTCGTCGGCATTTTCTTCGATCGCTTTTAGCCCAGATGGCACAAAACTAGCTGCGGGTAATTGGGATGGCAACATCTACCTATGGAATCTAGAACAGTCCTATTCTGAATTTAAGCCACTCGTTGGTCATACGGCAGGAATCAATGCGATCGCCTTTAGTCTAGATGGAGCGTGGTTAGTTTCTGCTAGTGAGGATGGAACTATTAAAAAATGGGATCTGCATCAAAAGCAACCTTCTCCCATTAAGATGGGGAAGCATGAGGAAGGAGTGACATCCATTGCCTTTAGTCCAGATGGAAGCCTCCTAGCATCTGGGAGTAAAGATCGAACCGTCAAGTTATGGAATTGGCATCAGCCTGAGCAAGCTTCCATTGTTTTAGAGGGAAATGATTCAACAGGACGGATGGGAATGGTTCGTTCCCTTACCTTTAGTCCCGATGGTTCTACGCTGGCAGTCGGCTGTGAAAACGCAGCTATTTGGATTTGGAATGTGCGAAAACCAACTCAAACATTAGACAAAGAAACTCTCATCCTCTATGGTCATGGTGGAAAGATTCGTTCGGTTGCATTTAGTCCAAATGAACAACAGCTATTGGCCTCTGCCAGTGACGACTACACCATTCGACTTTGGGATATAACTCAACCTGAGGAACCGCTTAAGATTCTTCGAGACCCTAAAGCACAAGCAAAAGTCCGAAGCGTTGCCTTTAGCTTTGATGGCAAAATGCTAGCCTCTGCAAGTGATAACCAGACGATTCGGCTTTGGAAGACCGATCAACTTGAGGAAGCACCCCAGATTCTAAGAGGACACACGTTTAACATCTCATCGATAGCATTTAGTCCAGACGGTCAGTACCTGGCTTCATGTGGTTGGGATAATACTGTGCGACTTTGGGACTTGAATCCTCCCGTTGCTGTCCCCAAGATTCTGCCAGGGCATCACAAAACAGTGCGTGCGATCGCTATCAGTCAGCAGGATCGAGAAGGGTCACTACTAGCTTCGGGGAGTGAAGATGGGACAGTGCGGGTGTGGAATCTCAATCAACCTTATGCTGAACCAAAAACCTTTGCAGGTTGTAGAAGAGTTTTTGGAGTGGCGTTGTTTGTCAGCAGCGATCGCCGAATTCAGTTATTAGCAGCGGGCAGTGACGACAAGATAGTTCGTCTATGGGATTTACAACAGCCTTCTAATGAACCAATGCAATTTGAAGGATATCAAGACGGCGTTAGTTCGGTTGCCTTTAGTCCGGATGGGCGGTGGTTAGCATCTGGCAGTTGGAAGAATGACGCAACAGTCAGATTATGGAATCTGAATCAACTTGATGCTGAACCAATCATCCTCAAAGGACATACAGACAGCGTGACATCGGTTAAATTTAGTCCAGATGGAAAAATTCTGGCATCAGCAAGCGATGACAACAGGGTTCTCCTTTGGAATATAGAGCAGCTCGATGCTGACCCGATTGAGCTTAAAAATCACAGTGGTAGAGTTTGGTCAATTGCCTTCAGCCCAGATGGGCAATTGCTGGCTTCAGCTAGTGATGATCGTACCGTGGGATTATGGAATTTGCGAAACCTCGCTCCAGAAAATCTATTTCATGTTTCTTTGATAGGGCATAGTGATTGGGTGAGTTCAGTCACCTTTAGTCCAGATGGTAAAACGCTTGCTTCTGGCAGCTTCGATCGTAGTATTCGACTCTGGCAGATCGACCAGATTGATTGGAAAGCACGTAAAATCCATGAATACCCCATTGTCCTGGAAGATCACGATCAAAGTGTCTCATCTGTTGCCTTTACTCCAGATGGGAAGTACCTAGCTTCGGGTAGTTTTGACAACACTGTTCGCCTCTGGATTGCATCTACCGATGTACTAGCTGATATAGTTTGCCAGAAGGTGCTGCGCAATCTAACAAGGCAGGAATGGCAACAGTTCATGGGGGATGATATTCCCTACGAACGAACTTGTCCTAACCTTCCACCAGGTGAGGGGACATCAGAAAAGGCTGCACGAGCGGAGGAAGTAAGTGAGTTAGAACGGGAATTTCGAGTCAAACTCGCTCTACTTAAACTCTATCCAGGTCAGAAATATGTTCTAGAGTTCATCAAGCGACAAACTGCTCGAAAACCAGATATATCTGAGGAGGATGTTACAAATTACCTGAATAAACCCAAAGGAGATGGGGAAACATATCATCAACTTGAAACTCTTCGTCTATTAGACTTCCTTGAAATGACCGATCATGGTCATGGACCTGGAACTATTAGATACGCTTTGTCTCCGAGATATCGGGAGTATTTGAGCAAAACAAAGACTCAGCAAACTGAATAGAAAAATCAGAAGCAGAGGGAAATGAATGAACTGTGATTCAGTCTAAACTTTAGTTTTCACTGACTACTCCTCAATCAGACTCTTTAGCTGCTTCAACAGAGTTTCAATCTTCTTCCTATTCTTTTGCTCCGACCAAACCTTTTTACTTCTAGAGAATTTTTGGTAAGTTTGTCGGACATCTTTAATTAGATCTTCTGTAGACAGCTCCGAGTAGTCAGTAGAAGTTTTGCCTTTATGTTGAGCGATTAGATCTTTGATTTGCTTAATAGATAAATTATTAGTAATCACCTCATCTAATAATTCATCTTGTACTGATTGCTCTTGTACCTTAGCAATTTCAATTCCCTTGGTATATTCTATGTTGCCCTGCTTAATGGCTTCTAAGATTGGGTCGGGTAGATTAAGGAGACGGAGACGATCGCGAGCAAAAGTTTGCCAGGTAAGGTTTTTGATACTCTCAAATACCTGGTCAACAACTTTTTTAAAGTGGGTCGGAACGTTCCGACCCTTTACCATTTTGTAGAGTAATGAAGTAATTTCTGGTTTTTCTAGTCCCGATGTCAAGGACAATAATTCTAGTATTCCTTCTGTCTCTTCTATTGGATTGAGGTCTTCTCTATTTAAGTTTTCTTCTAGTGCTAAAGCAATTGCTTGTTGGTCAGTTAATTCTTTAATCTCAACTGGTACTTCAGCAAGATTAGCTAAGCGTGCCGCCCGAAACCTTCTTTCTCCAACTACCAATTCATAGGGCTGCTCTTTTCCTTCAACTGGACGTACAGTTAACCGTCCAATCACACCATGTTCAGAGAATGATTCGGCTAATTGCTGTAGTTTTTCAGGGTCAAAGTAGGTACGAGGATTGTAGATAGGAGGTGCAATTGAATCTAGAGGTAATGTATCTTGAACAATACCTGGAGACTCAAAGTCAGTGAGACTACGTTTTCTAGTTCTAGGCATTACTCTACTCCCTTAGTCGTAAACATAGCTAAAAGCTCCTCAAATAAACTTTGGTAATCTTTTGATGCTTGTTTGGCGTTACTGCCCATCTGAAACACAGTTTGATATTGTAAAGGGGCATCAGCAATTACTTGAAGCTGACGAACATAAGTGTCTAGTAACCTAATTCTATGCTTTTTAAAATAAGCTTGTGCATCTTGTAAAGCATTAGAGCGTTTATCTACCATGCTGAGAAATATAGCGGCATGTAGTTCCTTTCTAGATTTTTGCTTCCGATTGATAATTCTCAGCATTTTGACACAATCACTTAAGTCAAGAGCAGTAGGTTTAACTGGGACTAACACAGCGTCACAGCAATCTAAAACGACCCTGACCATCTCAGATACACCTGGAACATCAACTATGATGTATTCAGAAGATAGATCTTCAAGCAAATCTAAGAGATTATCAGGATCTGTTTCTTGACATGAGGGAATTGACAGTTCTTTTAGCCACGGGTTAACTCCCTCCTGAAATGATGCATTGACAAACACCACCTCGCGCTCGCGAGAAAGCCAATCAGCTAAATGTACGGCAGTAGTACTTTTTCCTACCCCTCCTTTAGTGTTTGCCACAGCAATAACTTTCCCCATAGCAATAAGCTCGCAAGTAGCTAAGTTTAGTCAACTGCGCTATTTATACTAACAAATTCTGTTTTCCAGCTTGAAGCACTTCAACAGTTGAGTATTGAGACTAGAGATAGAAGGTAAAAGAGATTTGTTTCGCCGAGCGCTGATTACAATTAAAATCTTTGTTTATTCCCAGCGCCAAAATGTCGATAGTAACTAGACCAAATGAAAGATACAAAAATACAAGTTGAAAGATTATTTTGGGGATTTTGATATCTACAAAGATATTAATTTCTATTAATATTTATTTAATTGCTCAACGCGATCACATCAATTTACTATCACATCTAAAAGATTAAAGCTAAAAAATCAATTAAGCTACTTGACTACATTCCAGAGCTGCTCTGGAATTCCAGACTGATATCACAGAAAAATTTATTTGAGCGTTTCATAATATGTACAGAGTTAAAAAAAAATTTATTATGAACGACCAGAATTCCACACCAGATAATATAGTTCGTCCATCTGACCTGATGGCAGAATTAGATATAAAAAAATCTACTTACTATGGTGACCTAGAGTATCTAGACATCAAAGCTGGTAAGGATGAATCAGGAAAAACTTACTTAACTTTTTCTCAAGCTAATCAAATAAGAGCTTTACGTTCTCATGTTAGTAAAACTGGCAAACGAGATGGTTTTGTCTATGGTGGTTTAGTAGTTTCTAATAATAATGATTTAGCTATAAATTCAGAAGCTAATAATACAGAAGAAAATAATATTTATGTTCAGAAAGAAGAACCAACAGCCAATCTTGAATCAAACATAGTCAGAGAAGCTGAAGAATTAGCGGCTCGTGGCATGGCAATGAATAACTTGCTCAAAATACAGTTGGCGAGTCAAATGAGCTTTGACGATTTATCACCTGATTTACAAGAAAAGGTAAACATCGCCCGTGAGGTGGCTAACCCAAAGTGGACACCCGCCGAGTTGGCTCAAAAAATACTAGCTCAACATCGCAGCAGTCGAAGAGTTCAGAGTTAGGAGTTAGTAGTTCGGAGTTACAAAACAATAATTCCGAATTCCGAATTCCGAACTCCGAATTCAAAAAGGTTTGTGCTGCCGTGCGTGCGGGTAATTCTGTCCTGGTATTAGGTGAAGCTGGAACTGGTAAAGCTGACTTTGCTAAATCTCTGCACAAAGAGATGTTGGCTGAGTTTGATTATTGTGCGATCGCTACTTATAAAGGTAGTCTGAAAAAGTTCTTTATCGCGATCGCTTATCAATTGGGCTGTCCTACAGAAAACGATGACGGTAAGGCTCTAACGGTAGATGTTCTCAAAGAAGAGATCATGATGAATGCTGGTGACAATACTCTCTTAATCCTGCCCGAAGCTAAACGGTTAACTACTTCGATCCGTTATTGGTTAGAAGACATGATGAGTGCTGGTGTATCTGTGGTGTGTTTTGCTGTAGCCAATCCTGGTAAAGATATCTTTCTAGAGATGTTGGAGATTGAATTGGAGTTACCGAGCGATCGCAAAATTCGTGAAGTGATGGAAGCTGAAGCCCAACGCCAGGGATTACAGATTAGTAAATCCCGTCTGGCAGAACTGCAACCATTGGCGGGTAGAAATCCCATGTTAGCTAGAAAGATTATTCGTAATGAAAAGTTAGGAATCAAGCAGGAAAAGCCCGAACACACTCAGTATGTGGTCATCATGCCCATAATTATTGCTGCATTAATGGCATTTGGTATAGTTCGCTTTGTCGGAATGGGTACTAATAATAAAGGACTCTATATCACTGGTGGTGTCTGTTTGGTTGCTGGAATGGCCTTAAAACAGTTGGGCAGTGTTAGAGGAGCGAGGAAGCGGTTAGGGCAGTAATGTATTTATTTGGAGATTTAATATGAGTAAGTATCAAGTGATGGAAATTTTGGCTGATGGCAAAATAAAGACAATTAGCGCATTTGAATTTAAAGTACTTCCAAGAGTTGGTGAAATTATCTCAGTTGACGAAACAACCAGTATCGGAGAGACATCCGCCGTATATTATCAAGTCGCTTATGTTGTTCATGGAACTGAGAATAGTCTAAATGCAATAGATATTTTGGTTAAGCGTGTTTACGATACATATAGTGAAGGTGGCATAAACAATTTTTATCATGAACTAGCTAAGGCGGATGGAGATAAATTAACCTAATGCAGCAGGGACATCTTTAATTTTGGAAACTGCTCCACTGTTACCATCACATTTAGTTATTTTTAGTTCCTAGCTTTTCAACTTATACTTTAATACTTTTACATCAGTTATATGGTCGATCAATTTTCAAAGAATTGGAAAGAGTTTGAGCGAATAGTCGCAGCAATTCATATTGCTGAAACTAAAGGTGCAAAAGTAGTTTGGAATGAGACGATCAAAGGTCGCCAATTCGACGTTACGATAAGATTCAAGCAGGGTCTATATTCTTATTTGACTCTTATTGAATGTAAAAAATATAAAAATCCAATATCTGTAGATAAAATAGATAGTTTTGTAACCAAGAGCCGTGATGCAAATGCTAGTAAAGCAATTATTATTTCTTCCTCTGGTTTTCAGTCTGGATGTATAGAGGTTGCAAAAAAACATGATATAGAACTTCTTATTCTTGAAGAAAGCGTACAAGTACCTGAAGAACTTCTAGGCTCTAAAAATAATTTAATTTGGTCTATTTATGATGTCTGTCTAATTTTTGACTCTGGTAAAAACAATCGATATATTTTGCCACAAGAAAATGGCATACTTCCCTATTTAGCAGAACAGTCATTACTTATTATTAGTGGTCAAAAAATCAACTTAAAAAGTTTAGTAGACAAAAAATTGTCTGGTCTTTCTCTAAAGGAAAAATTTCCTATTAAAAACAAAATTGATTTAAAAAGAAGCCTGATTACTGTACCTGATTTGTTTGAGAAGAGAAAAATTTCTGCTATTGAATTTTATTGTGATCTGTTAGAAGTTCCTCAATATAAAGGTTTACCTTTTGACCATCATCAAATAGAAAAAATTCATACCGTTTACGAATTGTTTGATGTTATGAGTAATGAAAGAGTAAGTATAGATGCTTTAAATTTACGTTTAGGTTTTGATACTGTACTTGAAGCTGACAAATTCTATACAAACCCACAAGTTGGAGCTAATTATTTTTGCAAAGATATTAATAAGGATATAGCTAAGTTATTTTTAATAGAATCATACTCTCATGGAATTTTAATTCAAGCTGAATTTACTCAGAACATAAAATATCAAAAACAATATGTAGAGATTTTAGATAAAAATGAAGTTGTAAGACTAAGAAAAATGTACGAAAAACTAAAGTGAGCATCTTTCTTTGTGATTAAAATAACTGATGATCGCATTTCTTAAATCCAGACTGGTAAAGTAACCCCACTCTTTACCGCCTATGATGTCTATTACTCATGCAGCGATTGCGACTGCTGGAACATCTTTAATACTTGGTACTGCCGATCCTCTCCTCCTGGGACTATCTATCATTGGCTCACAACTGCCAGACATAGACACTACTACTAGCACTATTGGTAAAATCTTCTTTCCGATTAGTTCTTGGATCGAGGATCGCTTTCCCCATCGTTCAGTTACTCATTCTCTGCTGGCTACGGCGGGAATTACGGCGGTAAGTTTAGGTGTTAACTATTTCTGGCTGCATGGCAGTTTCAAAGCTGCAATCGCCCTTCCTCTGGGTCATCTCCTATCCTGCTTCAGTGATACCTTCACCAAGCAAGGAGTTCAACTTTTTTACCCCAATCCTGCCTGGGCAATTTCAGTATCTAATCCTCGCCGTCGGCTTAAAACTGGTGGTGCTGGTGAACTATGGGTATTAGGAATATCGATCGCTCTATTAACATTAGGAATTTATCTAGCCAATGGTGGGGGCATCACGCAGAAAGTCTCTCAGAATCTAGGTTTGAGAGACGGCATCGTTAGGGTATATAACGAGAACGCCAGTACCAATAAAGTATACGCGAGAATCACAGGCTATTGGACATCAGATAGAACTCCCGCCGATGGCAAGTATTTGATTATTGGTAATGAGGGTAATGAGTTCATTGTCACTGATGGCAAGGGTGTTTACAAGACTGGCGCACAGATAATTACCAGCAAAGTGACAACTACCGTCGGGGAAGCTGCCACTACTGAGATTAGAAATCTTACTTTTAATGATGAAGATGCGATCGCTCCACTGGAAGAATTACAAAATGCTTATCCTGATGCAGACATCTATTTGAATGGAGAATTAGCGGTAGATTTTCCCGAAGATGTCAGGATTCCTATCGAGCCAAATCAAATGGCTACGGCTGCGAAGAAGTGGGAACAGGATTAAGTTTAGTTATTGTAGTTTGGATAGGGCGATCGCATATCTTAACGCTCAATATGCGGTAGGTACGGTAGAAGTAAAGGTGGTGCAGCCTAGATCTAGCGTATGATATTTAGAAAAATTCGGGATAACATACCAATAAAGGACAATATGTTGACAAATGTAACATCATACAAGGCTGCACCAGATGGGGCGAACCTTAGTTGTATGCCCTGTATCATAGTCGCCAATAGTATCTGAAACGAGAGTAATACTATGTTTCCAGTATTGGCAGAATTTCCAAACTTTCCAGAAAACTTTGCTATAGCATTATTAACTCTTGGTGTTTTTTTCTTTCTTCTCGGTGTTTTAGGAAAAGTTCATGTCAAAGATTTTGAAGCAGGTACTGATAGTCTAATAGTTCGTTTTTTGTCATTTGCTATCGGTTCTTTTTTTATTGTCTTATCTATAGGACCTTTTTTGCCATCTCCTCCTCCAGACTTATCAGTTCTTGAACTCGGACAAACAACCGAAGGAGATAGTGCAATATATACGGATTTTGATGTCTATATTTGTGAGCAAAGCAAAAACAGTAGTAATAAGTTAGCTCAGTCTGTAATGAACAAGATAGTAAAATCTGAACGATATGGACTTCTTACTTATGGTCTTCTTGATAAAGATATATTATCCAATCAAGATGTTAAAAGTAAATTTACAATACTTGTCGATCGAGAGCATGATGAATCTCAAGAAGTACAACGTATTAAGAATTGGCTTAGGGCATCGGATAGCAATTTGGAGATTCAGGTATTAGATGATTCAAGACCAGTCAGTGAATGGCGTATAGTTATAGTTATTTGTAAATAGAGATAGTGAAGTACGATCGCACCTCTTACCCCACTCAATAGACTAAGACAGTTAACAGATAACCAATAATGGTAACTGTGATGATGAAAATCGCTAACTTGTCTGGGTATAAACTATTGGGATATCTACCTTGAGTGGCTTAAAATTCCAATTGCTAACAACTCAATCCTGCATGGGAACAATAGAACTATAAAAGTCCCACTGATATGAGGTTCGATATTAATGAAGAGGGTTAGCAAGTTAGTTATCTATGGACTAATAACAGCAGCGATCGCATTCACTGTAATCTCTACTAACGTCACACCCCTATCAAGTTGGCAGAGCGCGATCGCTCAAGTAACACAGACAGAAACTACTACACCCAAACGCCTAACTATCACCGTCAAAGTATCAGAACCAGACGACCTTAAAGTTAGTGAAGGGGAACAAATCGAAAAAGGTGAAATCATTGCCGACAGGGAACGAGAAAGAACTAGACTAACTGCCCAGCAGAAACAGCTACAGCTATCACTCGACCGATTAAAAGCAGCTTCCATCACCCCACCAGCAGCACCTCAAGTAGTACCGCCCACGTTGGCATTACCCCCCATCAGCTATCTAGAACAAGAAGCAGCAGTGGCTAAAACCAAGTCGGCGATCGCCTCGATTGAATCGGAACTAGAACTCAAGCAAGAAGAGATAAGCTACCTCAAAGGAGTCAAAAACCTCGACCCCATCATTCTCGAACACGAACAAGCCAAACTCAAGCAGCTAAAACTCAATCACACCGCAGCAGTCAGAGAGTATCAGCTAGCGATGGGCAAGATGCAGACGGCAAAAAGTAGCAGACAGTACCAAGAATACCAAGCCTCAATTAATACAGCCCGACGAGTTGAAGAGATGAATCAAGCCCGTCTCAACTATCAACGGCAGCTATCAGAATACGAACAAAGACTGACAGATAGAGAATTTCAGGTAACACAGCTACAGGAGAAATTGAATAATGTTGAGAATGCGATCGCTACCCTGGCAGTTATTAAATCTCCCTACAATGGCACTGTGCGCCGTGTCTCTTGGCTCGGTCAATCCGCAGATGGCACTCTCACAGCCGAAGTCACTCTTATGGTCAACAAGTAATAGTTCGGAATTCGGAATTCGGAATTCGGAGTTAGGGAGAAACAAGATTAACTACGAACTACGAACTCCTAACTCTGAACTCCTTTGTCTAAATAGCACTAGTAAATGTGTTAGGCAGTTAACAGAAAAAGCGATCGCCAATTCACCTAAACTAAAACAGTCAGAATCTAGAATTGCCCTGATTGACCAAAGACTAGCAGTTACAGAAGAGAGAATCGATTATACCTCAAAAAAGAAGTGGACTAACTATATCTCTACCGACCCCGTAAACATCATTCAGAATCTCTTTGGTGGTGGTGGCGTACAGCGAGATAATATTGCGATCGCCTCCCTCGAAGTCAGAACTACAGATTTATTGGCAGCTAAAGCCGAACTGGAACGACAGCAAGAAGAAGAGAAACTAAAAATAGAAGATGAAGTACTGCGCCTGGTGCTTGATTATGAAGCAGCTAAACGCAAATGCAATTTGCTGTTATCTCAACTTGAGAGTTTAGAACAGCAGAGGGAAGTAATCAGGATTGCCTATCGCCTGGGTAGGGGTAGTACATCTCAGATATTGGGCATGGAGGATAGGCGCGATCGCACCATTGAGCAGTTGAGCGAGGTTGAGATTAAGAAGGATGAGTCTGTAAGAGAGCTTAAGCAGTTGATTGGGGCGAGGTAAAGCAATCGCATCAATACAAATCAATTCAAGATTTACCTAGTGTTAAAGATTTACAAGTATGATAAATAGGCATAACTACCTTTTTGTCTATGAGTTTACTCTACGTAGTTCTAGGATTATTAGCTGGAATTTTAAGTGGATTAATTGGAATTGGGGGAGGAGTTATGATTGTTCCCTCTCTAATTTTCTGGTTTGGATTTTCTCAACAAGAAGCACAAGGAACAACTTTGGGACTTCTTGTTCCTCCTATTGGAATACTAGCTGCTTGGACTTATTACCAACAAGGATATGTCAACTTGAGAGTAGCAGCACTAATTTGCTTGGGTTTTGTTTTGGGAGGTTTGTTGGGGGCTAAAGTTGCAGTGGTATTACCTAGTGAGATTCTGGAGAAAATTTTTGGTGTCGCCTTGCTTTTGATCGCCTTAAAAATGATTTTCAGCAATTAAAATTAAAGAAATGAGTAAGTTGCAAAGACAAGAAGATGAGATGTATGAAGTAGCGTACACGATCGAAGTTCCACGTCTTTGTCGAACTTGTAAACATCATCACGGTCAAATTTATGGAGGTGTTGAGCTGGTATGTGCAGTTCATCCCTATGGATACAGTGGGGATAGCTGCCCCGATCGCGACTGCAAAAAAAACTTCTTATCGTAATCAATTTTCCAACAGATCTCCTAAGAATTAATAGAGCGATCGCTGCACTGGACGAAGCCAAACTTAACTACTAAAAACAGCAGTACGAGGGGTTTGAGTAGCAACTGATACCGCTGACGAACTTAACAATTGTCTGAAAGGCGATCGCTGTATCATTAAAACTATAGTCTATCTGGTACGGTAAAAATTAACGAAGGCATCGGGGTTTTAGCTACCTGTTTGCAGGTAGGTTTAGATGGTACAA
>JASJDX010000557.1 GCA_030064975.1 Pleurocapsa sp. MO_192.B19 | reverse complement strand
TACAGGTTTGTCCACATTCAATCAAGGAGGCTAAAAATCTGTTTCATCTAATATCTGTCTCGTTGAATAACAACAGTAACACTCAACTAAAAAGCTGATATTTTCTCAATTGGAAATAAGGGAGATAGCCAAGCTGGATATTTTTGTTCAGTGCAACTCCAAATTGAGTTAATTATAAGAGAAAATCTCTCAGTGAATTTAGCTTGGGTGTTATTGTTTGTCAGATAAAAAGCTTTCTGCAAAACGGATAAATATTTTCGTAACGATACTTGATACTTATCTCGAAGCTTTTAGCTATTATCTGAGTTTCAGGATTGGAATTAAATAGAGAAACCAGTAATTTAGAGAATAGTGTTGTGTACTCGCTCACCCGACCGACTACCACACAAATACAGCAGTATTTAGAACAGCAAAGTAAACAGCCAATATCCTGTCCTGATGTCGGAGCTTCCCGTAATATTTGGGGAAATTATGACCATCACCTTGACCGTCGCTACACCATTGACCACAATCGCGTGTTACTAGGGTCAGGAGAGAAGATATTTGAGCTTGCCAAGATAGCCTTAAGAAGCTGGGAGATGTTTGGACTCGACTGGGTCTCCCTTCTGTGGAGAGAGACACCAATTGAGGTGGGGTCAACGGTAGGTATTATGGTTCAACAATTCGGTATTTGGTCGCTTAACGCCTGCCAAATTATCTATGTCTTGGAAGAACATGGTTTAACTGAAAGATGGGGTTTTGCTTATGCCACATTGCCAGATCATGGTTTGTGTGGTGAAGAACGTTTTGTGGTGGAATGGTGTCGCTCTAACGATACAGTTTGGTACGACCTGTTGGCTTTTTCTCGACCCAATCAATGGTTAACGCGACTAGGGTATTGGTATGTACGCAGGCTGCAAAAACGCTTTGGGGCTGGTTCACTTCAGGCAATGAAGAGGGCAGTGTCGTAATGTTGGACATTGATTAAAACTGCTGTCGAGAAAGCAGGTATCAATCCCCATACTTCCGCTCACGCAGCACGCGTCATGCCCACGCTTGCCATAGTTTGAATAATGGTGCAGGGATAGATTTATTGATGAAATCTCTAGGACATAGTTCCCTAGCGGTAACTTCGAGATATCTGCACGTTCAACCCTCGGAATGTACCAGTAAGTTTATTGATTTGGATTAGTGGGAGGGCGATCGCTTTTATGGAGAATGATGCAAGATGTCAGTTTCATCAAAAAAAATAACTTAATTATTTCTGGTTAAAAAAACTTGTTTGACTCCAGCAACAAATATCATCAAACAACCAATTGCTTGCCAGAACGAAACAGTTTCAGAGTAAACAAATACACCCAGTAAAGTGGCGACCATAGGCTCTAAATAGGAAATTGTGCCATATTCATATACCTCTAAACGCTGGATGGCAGTTATCATGAGTGTCAATGCCAGATACCCATGTAAAAAGCCGACACCGATTAACCAATATAAATCTGCTGGCTCTACCCAATCTATTTTCGTCCAGAACATGAAGGGAAGTATAGTAATCATTCCCCACAATAATTGATACAAGGAACGTATTGATGTAGGTATTTTAGAATCGATTTTTCTGTTGAAAATTATAAATAAACTATAAAAGATAGCTGCTAAAATTCCCCAAAAATATCCCAAGTAATCTTGCCAATTTAATGAAACCTGAAACTCAAGGATGAATAAAAATCCGCCAAAGGCTAAGACGAGCAATAAAAAATTCACTAGCTTCAGTTTTTCTTTTAGCCAAATAGCTGCCAAGACCATCGCAATTATGGGAGCTAGGTAAAGTAAAAATACAGCATTAATTAATGTTGTCGACTTAATTGCTTTGATATAAGACAAAATAGCTAGAGCTAAAAAAAATCCACTTAAGACTAGTGGAGCAGATATTTTTGTCTGCTTAATCTGATGCAGTTTTTTACTCAGAACTATTTGAATAAATAGCAACAATAATCCGATTCCTAATCTAGCAAAAGCGATAATTTGGATATCAACAGAAATATGTCTAACAAACAATCCTAATGATGCCATTACTGTGGCTGCTATGCTTTCTGCCAAGAATCCTATGATTTTGCTTTTTTTCATCAACAAATTGCCAGTCGCATATCCAAATATATTTTTCTCTCAAAAACGGTCAGCTTAAAATAATAAGATTTACAGATAATTAAGGTTTTTAATAAAAATTAATTATCGAGATTGATTATCTGAAATTTAAAATAATTGGTCAAATCACTATTGATGTCTCGTTCGGTGGTAACTTCTTTGCCATGACACCAGCAAAGGCTTTGGGAATTGAGCTTCAATTCCTAAATATTGCTCAACTGATTCAGTGCGGAAAAATGGTGAAGGAAGCTGTCAATGAACAGATAAAAGTACAACATCCCCAAGAACATCACATTACTAAAATTGAACTTACAGAAATTTATGACCAACCCGATCCATCCCAACCTTTTTCCAAAAGTGTAGTAGTGTTTGGCAATGGTCAGATGGATCGTTGTCCATGCGGTACTGGCACATCGGCTATAATGGCTACTCTCTATAGTAAAGGTAAACTGCAATTAGGTGTCGAATTCACCAGTGAGAGCATCATCGGAACTCAATTCAAAGGAAAACTCATTCGGGAAACACAGGTGGGTGATTTTGTGGCGGTTTCACCTGTCATTACTGGAGAAGCTTATCTGACTGGAATTCAGCAGTTTGTAGTAGAGCCGAATGACCCGCTCAAATATGGTTTTGTTGTCGAGCAGTAAATAGGGAAAGTCGTTCGCGCCCTACTTCCCACCCCGAATATCCAGCGTCACCTCAGCAGTAATTGAGCGCTCATTCTGTCCCAGTATCTTCACCCTTCTTACTTTTCCCCGATAAGGAGAATAAACAGATGTTAATTGCTCTAATTCTTCATCAACCTTATCTAGCTGAGACTGTAGCGAGTTAATCTGCTCCTGCTGCTTCTGCATCAGAGTTTGATAGTCAGATACTTTTAATGAGTGTTCGTATTGCTGTTTTTGGTAGTTGAGCTTTGCTTCATCCAGTCGAGCGATCGCTTTCTCAACATTAATTGATGCTGCTAGTTCCTGGCGTTTTAAGTCGGCTAGCTGCTGCACTTTCTCAGATTCAAATACTTGAACGTGCCAGGGGTCTTTGTGGTAGAACTTCTGGTCAAAATTATCTATCTGACGGGCGATCGCATCTAAATTAAACTGAGCCTGTTTGAGGGAAGCTAACTCGGTCTGAAACTTGGGTACTGGGACGGGTTTTAATTCTCTGAGGGGTAATTTAGCTCTGGCGATCGCTGTTTCTAATCTCTGTTTCTTGGCTAGTAACTTTGTTCTTTCAGAAGTGCGATCTGAGATGATATCCCCTACATTAATTCTCTGACCTTCTGTTACTTTGAGTTCGTCTAACTGATTGAGAGTAAGGGTGATGGTGTGACGGCTGGGACTATAAGAGGTGGTAGTTTCGGCAACTGGTTCGGGTTGGTTGGCTTGAGTTTGTTCGGTGTTGGCATTGACCAAAGCGATCGCACCGATGCCTAAAATGACATATCCCAACAGCTTTACAACAGACCAGTTACCGATTTTCTTCATCGCAGTTATCAATATTAGTGTTCTGCTTCTGTCATAGTCTATTGGGTGGGGTTTTGGGTGCGATCTGAGTTCGGGGAGATGAAGAACAAATCGCATCTATTCAAAGGTACTGATGTCGAACGGCTACCTTAATTTGTAATTCAAAATTGACTCCGAAATCTTTTCGGCAATCGCTACTGTATCAAAGTAATCTCCGTGATCGATTGGGCGATTGCTTAAAGTTGAAGCATTGTAGGAGTAAATATTTGACGGTGCTAGCTCAGGAGCGGGATTTAAGCCAAGGCTATCTTCCCATAAATTATTTAGATCTCGCCCAGTAAAAATTTCTTTAATTGCACCGATTTTTTCTCTAGCTTCCTTCTCAACTTTCGATGCTTTCAACGCACTATCGTGTCTAGAGTAAAACAAATATACACCTCCTACTAGATGATACAAACCTGCGTAGAAAGGTCCCAAATAATCTGCTTTTCTTTCCGAATCATGTTTGTCACATTGGGTTACATGGCGACGCTCGACATCGGGAGCTAGCATAATGTAGCAATCAACAAAAAACTTACTCTCACCACCATGATCGCGTCGTTTGAGCATTTTCTCAATCTGTTCGTTATGATATAGCGTTGATATTTCTTTATTAACTAACTTGCCGAGCATTTCGCAAGTTAAAAAGTTACCCATACTATGAGCAATGATGTGAATCTTGGCATTGGGATTTTGATTACGAATCGCGCTAATTAGATTGGCTAAAGTAGAAGCAGAAGAAACAGCTTCTAAACGATCAGAGGCATAATCAAACACACTGCCATTGGAGGGCCAGGAGAATCCCACTACTGCTGTCAAATCACTCATGGTATTCAAATAATCCTTTGCTTCGTCTGTGGTAGGGTCGGTAATAATCGTTGACCCCAACTTAGTAGTTTTCTTGAGAGTATCAATTAAAACCGAGAAAGACGTTAAAGCACCATGCAGGTGAACGTTGAAACCGTGAATACAAACAATAATATGTTTTATAGATGGGTAATTAAGAAAATTATTGAAAATTATTTCTTGAGAATTTTCAATAATTGCCTCTGATGGCATAGTGGTTGGATCAGTTGTCGCTAAATAATAAGACATATATTGTTTGGTATCAATCCAGTTATAACCACCTTTTTGTAACTTAATACGAGTATCGCGATTGAAATCACGTCCTAGATGTTCGCGATCGCGGTTGGTAGCAAAGTATTTAATATGCATATTTTCTTGATTGCTGAAATTACTAAAAATTGACTATCATATGTTATTTTGATTAAGTCCTGAAAAGAATTAGCTGTACTATCCTAACCTCCACATTCCCAACTGCATACTGTTCCCTCAAAAGAGCGATCGCTTTCGTACTCCCTACAAATTTAAAAGTTGTCTTGCTTTCTCTTTTAATTCTTCAGGACATTCATCTAATAATTCTTGCTTAATAGAGGTATTGAGATCTTTTGCATCAAGCCAATTCACATGATTGAGTGAATACATGTTCCTATCATAAAATCTTTTAACTCGTCCATCCTCATACAGTGTGTAGTCATTATCAAGCCCTGAACTACCTAAAAATACAGTACAAATTTCTTTTGGTTCTGTCATGGGTTTAAGTTTTAGTAGAGTTGCGAATGCTTAGATACCATATTTTGCTCTAGACTGCACTATCCTAACCTCCATAGTCCCCACTGCATACTGCACTTTCAAAAGTGCGATAAGCCTAAGGTATGACTTTGCTACGTGCCTTGAAAGTCAGAAATTTAATTTAATATTCTCTTGAAATTATCCCGAATAAAATTACAAGTATTGAGAGGGAAAACGTCATGAAATATACTTGCTCGGTTTGTGGCTACGAATACGACCCAGATGTAGGCGAT
>JASJDX010000556.1 GCA_030064975.1 Pleurocapsa sp. MO_192.B19 | reverse complement strand
AATATTTATTCGTACTGAGGATTTAACTTTAAACAACCAAGCTCAAATTATTGCCGAAACTAATTTTCCTCAGCCAGTAGAGATTATTCCTAGCGAAATTAATTTATCAGTTGCTAACAATTTAGATCTAAGAGAAAACAGTACTATTTCTGCTCAAGCATTTACTAATGCTAATGGTGGCAATATTAATATTGACGCTGACTTTATCATTGCTTTTCCTAATCAGATAGAGGGCAATGGTAGTGATATTATCGCTAATGCTGTTCAGGGAAATGGAGGTAATATCAATATAAATGCCAGATCTTTATTTGGTATACAAGAACGTCCTCTTAATAATTTAACTAACGATATTAATGCTGGTTCTAAAGTTAGCGGTTTAGATGGCACTGTGAGCATTAATACTCCCGATATAAATCCAGTTCAGGGGATAACAGAATTACCTAATAATGTAGTAGAGCCAGAACAAACTACTGCACAAACTTGCCAAGCTAACAGAGAAATGGCAGTAAAGAACAGTTTCATTATTTCAGGTAAAGGTGGTGTTCCTTCTTTACCTACTGAACCTTTTAACTCCGCTAATGTCATTATCAATGGTGAAATTACAAATACTGCACCTGTTATTCCTCAAGCAATTGAAACTAGCCAAGGTAAAATTCAACCTGCCAGAGGAATTAAAGTAACTGAATCTGGAGAAATAATTTTAACTGCCTATCGGACTAATAATGCTGGTAGTCGCCTGACCAAAATTAAGCCAAACTGTAGCTAAGGCAGCATAATTAACGTGAGGCAAGGAATTCGGAGTATGCCCTGCGGGCACGCTGAGTCTAACGACTTGCTCCGCAACCGCGAACGGAGTTCGGAGTTCGGAGTACTCGCTGCGCGAGAAGCTACGCTACGGAGTTAGGAGTTACAATATTTATCCCTCAAATCAAAGTGGACAAACCACTAGACGATCTTAAGCTCTAAAAACTCAATCGACATCGTAAGATATTTTTGTACTAATTTGCGCTCAAAACACATCTCTTTTTAAACTTACCAAAACTTAGCGCAAAATCCCTCTGCGCCTCTGTGTCTCTGCGCGAGATAAAAAACTACACTACAACAGCGCAATTAAATAGTAAAAAATAAAAATCTGTAATCGGTGGTGCGATCGGGTAATAATATACAAATGAGAAAATGAGCAAACCCTTAACTAAATTCAACCAGTTGGTACTGTGACAGAAGCAAAAAGCTACAAAGAAACCGTAAATCTGCCCCAAACAGACTTCAGTATGCGGGCAAATGCCGTGCAGCGCGAACCAGAATTACAGAAATTTTGGGCAGAAAACCAAATTTACGAGCAACTGTCGCAGAATAACATTAAAGACTCTTTTATTCTTCATGATGGTCCTCCTTACGCTAATGGTGCGCTACACATGGGTCATGCGCTGAATAAAGTACTTAAGGACATTATCAATAAATATAAGCTTTTACAGGGACACAAGACTGAATATATCCCTGGGTGGGATTGTCATGGACTCCCTATTGAATTAAAAGTTTTGCAGAAAATAAAGTCTAAAGAGAGAAAAGAATTAACTCCCCTCAAGTTGAGAAAAAAAGCCCAGGAATTTGCCATTGAAGCTCAACAGGAACAATGTGAAAGCTTTAAAAGGTATGGTATTTGGGGTGATTGGGAGCATCCTTATTTAACCCTTACTCCCGAATATGAAGCTGCACAAATCGATGTTTTTGGGCAAATGGTTTTAAAAGGACATATCTATCGGGGTTTAAAACCCGTTCACTGGAGTCCTAGTTCTCGTACTGCTTTAGCTGAGGCAGAATTGGAATATCCTGAAGGGCATACGTCCCCCAGTATCTATGTTGCTTTCCCTGTGACTAAATTAGGTGAAGGTGCAACGGAATTAGAACAGTATTTGCCCAATCTTAGGGTAGCGATCTGGACTACTACTCCCTGGACTATCCCTGGTAACTTAGCGGTGGCGGTTAATGGTGATTTGGAATATGCAGTAGCAAAAACTAATGATTCACAATATTTAATTGTTGCTAAGGATTTGGTAGAGAGATTAGCTGAAACATTTGAAACCAAACTTACAATTAAAACTACTGTTTTAGGTAAAGCACTGGAAAATACTACTTATCACCATCCTCTATACGATCGCGAAAGTAAAGTTGTTATCGGTGGCGACTATATTACTACTGAATCTGGTACAGGATTAGTACATACTGCCCCTGGACATGGACAGGAAGACTATATCACAGGACAAAAGTATGGTTTGCCGATTCTCTCTCCAGTGGATGATAGTGGAAGGTTTACCGAAGAAGCTGGTAAGTTTGCAGGGTTGCAAGTAGTAGCTAAAGGTAATGAAAAAGTAAGTGTCGGTAATCAGGCTGTTATCGGTGCTTTACAGGAAGCGGGTGCATTATTAAAACATGAAGAATACGTCCACAAATATCCCTATGACTGGCGTACTAACAAGCCTACTATCTTCCGCGCCACTGAACAGTGGTTCGCCTCGGTAGAAGGATTCCGCGATGAGGCATTAAAAGCGATCGCAGGTGTTACCTGGATACCTGCCCAAGGAGAAAAACGCATTACGTCGATGGTAGGCGATCGCTCTGACTGGTGTATTTCTCGTCAGCGTAGTTGGGGCGTACCGATTCCCGTATTTTATGATGAGGAAACTAATGAACCTCTATTAACAGAAGAAACTATTAATCATGTTAAAGCGATCGTAGCGGAAAAAGGTTCTGATGCCTGGTGGGAGTTATCAGTAGAGGAATTATTGCCTGAATCTTATCGTAATAATGGACGCACCTATCGCAAAGGTAAAGATACGATGGATGTCTGGTTTGACTCTGGGTCATCCTGGGCTGCGGTAGCAAAAGGAAGAAACTTAAAATATCCTGTGGATATGTACCTAGAAGGATCGGATCAACATCGCGGTTGGTTTCAATCAAGCTTACTTACCAGTGTGGCTACTAACGGTATTGCACCTTATAAAACAGTTCTAACTCACGGCTATCTAGTAGATGAGAATGGATACAAAATGAGTAAGTCTAAGGGTAATGGTATTGCCCCAGAGGTAATTATCGAAGGTGGAACTATTAAGCTTAAAGACTCTAAGACAGGGAAAGAAAGATCGGTAAAATTCGACCCATACGGTGCGGATGTATTGCGCCTCTGGGTGTCTTCCGTCGATTACTCTGTGGATGTTGCTTTTGGTAAGGAAATTGTAGTACAAACATTTAATATTTACCGTAAGATTCGTAATACTGCACGTTACTTGCTGGGTAATTTACACGACTTCGATCCGAGTAAAGATGCTGTTCCTTATGCAGACTTGCCAGAATTGGATAAATACATCCTTCACCGCACGACAGAGGTATTTACCGAAGTCACCTCTGCTTATGATAGTTATCAATTCTTCCGCTTTTTTCAAGCAATTCAAAACTTTTGTGTAGTCGATCTATCTAACTTTTATTTAGATATTGCCAAAGACAGACTCTATATCAGCAGTCTTGATTCTTTCCGTCGTCGTAGCTGTCAGACAGTACTCGCGATCGCCATCGAAAACCTTGCCAAAGCGATCGCACCTGTATTGTGTCACATGGCAGAAGATATTTGGCAAGCCTTACCTTACGACACGGGTTATAAATCAGTGTTTGAATCTGGTTGGGTAGAAATAAAAGATGAATGGCGCATGGGTGCAAATAGCCATTCACCCCGACAGTGGGACACAATTCGCCACCTACGGGATGAAGTAAACAAGGTAATGGAACAAGCCAGAACAGCTAAAGCGATCGGTTCTTCTCTTGATGCTAAAGTATTGCTTCATGTTCCTGATACAGAATTAAAAGACAAGCTTGCATCTTATAATTCCTCTGATACTCTTAGTGAGAAGAATGTAGACGAGTTACGTTATTTCTTTCTGGCTTCCCAAGTCGAATTAGTTGATTCTATCGGTGATGCTGAATACAAAAGTGAATCAGATATTGCCAATATTGCTGTAGTTAAAGCTGATGGTGAGAAATGCGATCGCTGTTGGAATTATTCTCTTTCTGTAGGAAGTTTTACAGAAGATCCGACAATATGCGATCGGTGTAATGCTGCATTGAAGGGCGAGTTTTAATTCAAATTTAGATGTAGGGATAATTAATTTTATCCCTGCCAAAAATTTTGGTAATGTGATTAAGTAATCAATCAGGGTGACAACAGCCTCTAATACAATCTCCATATTGTCCACAGTCATCTTCGCTAGAACAAAGAAACCATTCACATCTTCCAGTATCACAACCGCTTAATAAGAATATTGAAATCATTATAGGAAACGCCGACAGTAAAACCAATATCTTTAAAGTTCTGCTGGTATTTGGCATAATGTTCTTGTTCCGATATATTACAGTATTTATAATGCCCATATCACTTAGGGCAATTGATATTAAGTTCAAAGCCATAGAAATTGAAAGGAATAAAAAATAAAAATAAATGAGGAAAAGGACGTTTTCTTACCATCCCTACAGTAAAAAAATATTCCAGGTGTAAATTTTTCATGAGTTCTCCAAGCAGTTAGTCGGATTTGAGTCGGCTCAGTTACGATCGGGAAGAAGCGGTAAAACGCCATTTCTGTTTAAGTTGTGTAGCGCAGTCAATACTCCAACAGGCTAGTTGTAGTGGTAGAAAATCTGAACGATTTAACTCGGCTCAAGAAGACGAGCCTACTATTGGTCAACGACTCTATTCTCTAACTCGTGAAGCTTTATACAACTTGCTTGAACTTAGTCAAAACTTATTTGTTCAAGGAAAATCTACAGAACAAATTCTGGAGGTGATGATGCCTTCATAAGTATTTTTGATCTTAGTTAAATATCTTCTAATTTAGAAACCTTCCAAGTCGTGCCCACACTTTCTTGACGCACTACCAATTATTTTTTCCCCAAAGTCTAATTATTAGCGCACTGCGTTCTGTGCCAGCAGCGTCTCTCGAAAGCGCAGTTTTCTTCGAGGTCACGCGGAGCGTGCGCTTCTTGGCGCACGCTCTTCATCCCATTCTCAATAAAACTGTTCTGTTGCGGTGAGCAGTTACCTCTAAGCTGATTGGGCTCCGCCCACCGCCAAAGGCGATCGCTAAAATAAAAAACTAAAAATTGACATAAAAAGGTCGTTTAACTTCCAATCAAAAGCTAAACAAATCGGAATTTTATTGATTTTTATTGAACAGCTTTAGGCTAATTCATAATTATAAATTCCAGCAATTAAATTTGCTCTTAATCCGAATCTCTTATGACGATTTCGGTAAGGGTTAGAGAGGATTTTGAATATTTTTAATCGTCGATTAATGTGTTCTACAGCAAATTAATGTGTTCTACAGCAATTCGTAATCTATTGAGTTGTCGATTATATTGTTTTTCTTCTTTGGTTAATTTCCCCCCCCCCTTTTTTTTCTTGATGGGGTAAAGCTAAGGAAGCTACCATAAGTGCCAACTCAAAAATATAAA
>JASJDX010000555.1 GCA_030064975.1 Pleurocapsa sp. MO_192.B19 | reverse complement strand
CTGCATTACAACAAAAAGCATTAGATTTACTTGGTGTTTCTCTAATTTGTCCCCAGTAAATGACTGGTTCAACAGGGTTGTATCTCTTACACTGCATAGGTTACGCTTTTTTGTCAATCTGAAAGTTCCGTTTCACTACCGATTTCAGTGCGTTCTTCCCTAGTACAGAAATTAGTTAAAGCCGAACCAACATTGTTACTTTATCAAGATCAACTAAACCATGATGTACTTCAACGCGAAAGAATAGCAGAAGGCGAAGTTTTAGCTGCTTTACGTGCTAGTGGTGTTGGTGCAATTGAAGATGCGGATGCAGTAGTTTTAGAGACAGACGGTAGCTTTAGCGTTATCAAAGATTTAAGTAATAGTACGGCTTCGGCATTGAAAGATGTTAAAGAATTCGATCGCACTGGCTGCCCAACTGATGCCAGACAACAATGCTAATGCTTTACCTGACAATACCCCTAAGTTTAGCCACCATTTGAGCGCGAGCAGATACATCAAGCTTACGAAATATATTTTTGAGAGTTTGTTTAACGGTGTTTTTGCTAATCCAAAGTTGAATACCGATTTCTGCGTTGGTCAATCCCTGTGCTACTAACTCAGCTATTTGTAGTTCGCGGGTAGTTAAACAGTTAGCCAGGGGCGAATTAGAACTTGTTGATGGGGTTCGCAACTTTGCTAGAGTTGCCGAAAGATGAGCAGAAATAGCACTTAAATTAGCAAGATCCTGGTTATTGAATGCAGGAATATTTTCTACGCGAGCAAAGTAAATCGCACCGACAAGATCACCTTCACCGACGATTGGGGCGATCGCAATATGTTCGTGGTTGTAGTAAGCACAAAAGTTTTGATAAATTTTACTTTGCTTCCAGCCACCAGAGGGTAATACCATTTCTTCGTGGGCTGGAGCATGATGTTTTAATACATAGCTAAATAAGGGATTATTATCGCGCCTGACTTTTTGAAAACGTTCTACAAACAGATCTACATTTTTGATACCGCAAACATCGACGGAGGCGAGATCGAGCTGGGAGTCATAAAGATTAATTCCCCAATCTTGTGCTCCAAAATATTCACCAACGCTCTTATCCATCAAACTAGATTTTACTTCATTCTCATCGTTGGCAGAAGAAAAAGTCTGAAATAAATCGTAAAGAGAATTAGACATTTAACTTTTCCCAAACTACCCACTTGGGTAATGTTATGCTCCTTTACTAATTTTTATACTAAGACAAATTACACGGAATCCAAACATTAAACAGAAAAATAAGGAAATTATATGTCAACTTCAATTGACTTGAATGAGTTCACAATTCCCGATAGCAAAATAGCCAAAAAAGCGACCCAATTAGTTATGGAGGTATCTCCGAAGAGTCTTTATCATCATTGTGTACGCACCTACTTATTCGGCGAAATTCTTGGGAAGCGAGATGGACTTAAATACGATCGCGAGTTGCTGTATTTAGGAGCAGTAATGCACGATCTGGGCTTAACCGAAAAGTTCGATAGTGGCGAACAGCGATTTGAAGTGGATGGTGCTGATGTGGCACAAGCATTCGTCTTAGAACATGGCTTATCGGCAGAAAAAGCCGAGATTGTTTGGGATGCGATCGCTCTGCATACTTCTGCTGGCATTGCCTCGCGAAAACAACCAGAAATAGCTCTAGTGCATTTGGGAGCAGGTGCGGATTTATTCGGGTTAGGGTTAGAAGACATCGATCCAGAAACAATTGAAAAAGTCGTAGATGACTATGCTCGATTAGGAATAAACGCATCAGCCATGGAATCATTGATTTCGCAAATTAAACAGAAGCCTCAAGCTGCTGTTCTAACCTGGATGGCTGATATTGGTAGATGTCACGTCCACGGATTTGCCTGTCCAACTTTTGAAGAATTGATTCGCAATAATCCCTTTGATGAGTGAGGTTATTAAAGCAAGCACAAAACTCATTTTTGTTCAATTTTTTAAAAACAGAGGAGTTAAGATGAAAAATAGCGAGCAAAAAACAGCTTATAAGATTCGTACTACTGCCATTATTTGGGGATTTAGTACGGCAATGTTGGGAATCTGCGTTCCGCTAACAGCAATAGCCCAAAGCGGAGTAATTTTGCCCTTAGCTGTAATTTTCATAGCAGGTGGCAGCACTGTATCAGTCTGGAGGAGTGACAGAAAATCTGATTCCCACAAAATTACTGCATCGCCAGATCGATTGTCGGCAATAGAAGCAAGAATAATCGATTTGGAAACTATTTGTAGCAGTCAAGAATTCGAGCGAGAACGAAAGTTTAAACAATTAGAATCCGAGCAAGTCGAGCTAGGTGTATCCGATTGAGAATAAGATTTGTAGAGTCGGCAAATATTCAGTAATTGGACAAAATTAAATTCAGTACTCCGATATTACGTTTGGTATCAGTTATGATACAGCTAAGGGAATATCAACCAAAAGATTGGAAATCCTGGATGAAACATGAGAAATAACAAAAGACAAAGAACTAGCAACAAAAGATCTTTAGCGATAAAACTCTCTCAAATCAAATATTTGAGAGGATTTAATTGATTGGTAAAAAAGATGGTAATTAAGCGATATTTTGGCAAAATAATCATTTTTACTTTAGCTTTTGTCTTACCACCCTTGATTATTGGTGTTTTGGCGATCGCTATTTCTGTTTCGGATTTAATGCATGGAAATCCAGAATATTTTCCAACTGAAAACATTAATTATCCCAGCTACGATCGCAGTAAACAAACTGCTGTTATCTTAGTATCTAATGAAGGAACGGAAACAACCGATCTGCTAGTACCCTATGAAATCTTTTCCGCTTCTAATAAATTTAATGTTTATACAGTAGCTCCAAAACGTCAGATTTCTCCTCTAACTTCTGGCGGAGTAGATATTATTCCTGATTTTTCCTTTGCAGAATTCGAGCAAAATATAGGATCTAGTCCAGATTTAATTGTTATCCCTGCGGTTCATAATTGGCAATATTCAGCACTAATTAACTGGATTGTCGAACATAATCAGGAAAAAACTACAATTCTTTCTATCTGCGAAGGAGCGCGACTTCTAGCTGCTACTGGACTGTTAGAAAACCGTCAGGCGACTACACATTGGTTGACGTTAAACTCCCTCCAGAAAAAATATCCTAATACTGAATGGGTTAAGGATGTTAAGTATTTAGAATCTGGCAATATTATTACCACTCCTGGGGTAATTACAGGAGCGATGAATGGTTCTCTCTTTACTTTAGAAAAACTGGCAGGAAAAAGTGTAGCAAAAGATGTCGCTCAAAAGCTAAATTATCCACTTATAGATTCAACAGAATTCAAGTCTCCTAATCTTGAATTTAAAGATATGTTGTTACTATTGATTGGAGCTTATAAATGGCATAAAGAAAATACTGGCGTATTTCTCAACGAAGGTATTGGTGAAATAAATTTAACTGCTGTTTTAGATACTTATCCGCGATCGTTTACTGCTAGAACTATATCTATTGCTCCTGAAAGAAAAATAGTTCATTCTCAATACGGACTAGATTTAGTTCCTCGTTTTAGTTTTGCTAGTACTCCTAAACTTGATCGCCTGTTAGTTTTAGATAACCAATCTCATTTAAGTCTGAAAAATTGGGCTACAAATAAAAATAATCTCGAACTAGAATCTTTAAGTTCTCTCTCTAAATATCCTGACAGATTTATTTTCGATAATGTTTTACGAGATTTGGCTCAACAAGAAAATAAACCCTTGGCTAAAGTTGTCGCCAAAACTCTCGAATATCAAGTTGATTCTATTAATCTTGAAGGGAAAGATTTTCCTCTGTGGTTACTTTTGAAACCATTGGCGATTGCTTTAGTTAGTTTGGCAGTAGTTGTAATAGGACTAGACAATATATATACCAACATCGTGGTGTATTTTAAACATTTGCCATCTCATCTAGCACTGGTCAAATTGATGGGAGGAAAGGAATCATGAATATTTTTATTGTCACGGCTGGTTCTCGTGGAGATGTTCAGCCTTTTGTGGCATTGGGGAAGGGCTTTAAAAAGGTAGGCCATTCAGTCACTATCTGCACCTGTCAGTCTTTTGAACCGTTTATTACCGAGCATGGTTTGACTTATGGCTACATGAACGATGATTTTATAAAACTTGTTGATTCAGAGGCTGGGCGAGAAGTGATGGAAAGTGGGGGCAATTTCTTGAGTTTAGTCAAAACAACCCTGACCTTGCTAAAAAAAGCCAAAGCACTCAATCGGGAGATGCTCAAAGATGCCTGGAATGCAGCGCAAGCAGCACAACCAGATATTATTATCTTTCACCCTAAGATATTAGCGGGATCACATATCGCGGAGAAGTTGAATATTCCCGCAATCATGGCTGTTTTAGTGCCTGCGATCGTTCCTACTGCTGAATCCGTCGCCATTGGATTTCCCAACTTGAACCTTGGTTTTTGGTACAACAAACTTTCCTATTGGGTTTTGCACCAGGGCTATCGTATGTACGATGATGTCGTTAACGAATTTCGACAGAATGTACTCGGTCTGGGAAAACTCCCTAAATCCATCAGCCCAATACAAATGAGCAATGGTCAACCCTTGCCGATATTGCATGGCTATAGCGAACGAGTTTCGCCCCGCCCAAGGGATTGGTCTAGTACAGTTAACATTACAGGCTATTGGTTTTTAGAGTCAAGAGACGATTATCACCCACCTGCCGAACTGATTGACTTTTTAGAGGCTGGTGAAGCACCAGTTTATGTTGGGTTTGGCAGCATGGCAGGACGCAATCCACAGCGAATTACTAATATTGTCGTGGCTGCGCTACAACAAGCCAAAGTACGAGGTATCATTGCCACTGGTTGGGGTGGTTTAGATCCCCACCATCTACCAAAAACGATCTTCAAGATTGATAGTGTTCCTCATGACTGGCTTTTTCCCCGTATGTCAGCAGTGATTCATCATGGCGGCGCAGGCACAACAGCAGCAGGATTACGACCAGGAATACCAACCATCGTTTGTCCTTTTCTGATTGACCAGCCTTATTGGGGAGAACGAGTTTATGCCCTGGGAGTTGGGAGTAAACCAATTCCCCAAAAGCAATTGACAGCAGAGAAACTTGCTAATGCGATTCGAGAGGTCACAACAAATCCAGAGATTCGAGCCAAGGCTGAAACGTTAGGTGAAAAACTTCGTAATGAAGACGGTATTAGTAAGGCGATCGCAATTATAGAACAGATTGCATTAAATCAGAAAAGCCACTAAATCCAGTTGCAGACTATGGAGAGAACTATGAGTGAGTTAACTGTATTCTTTGCCAAAATAGCAGCCATATAGTTATTAAAAATATAGTCAAATGTTACACCATATTTTTAACTTTGCCAGTAGTTACTCTGGCGGGACAAACTACCATAATGCCCCCTACCCCTCGCCTTACGGTTTCTGGGGATACTTTTCTAGATATTGAATTG
>JASJDX010000554.1 GCA_030064975.1 Pleurocapsa sp. MO_192.B19 | reverse complement strand
TTGAAGGGCATGAATCTCCACTACTGTCTGATTATTTTCTCCTGTGGAAAAAACATCTGAACGACGCACGGGAATAGTAGTATTGCGGGGGAGTAGTTTTTTCATTACGCCACCGATAGTTTCTAGACCCAAAGATAGGGGAGTAACATCTAATAGCAAAATATCTTTGATTTCGTTGGTCATAATACCCGACTGGATAGCGGCACCAATGGCTACTACTTCATCAGGATTGACGTTTTGGCTGGGTTCTAGATCAATATAACTGCGGACTAAATCCTGCACCATCGGAATGCGGGTTGAACCGCCTACTAAGACTACTTCGTCAATGTCCATTGGTCCAAGACCAGCATCGGAAATAGCTCGTTTTAGGGGACGGCGGAGACGACTGACTAAATCTCCACATAGTTCTTCAAATTTAGCCCGATTTAGCTTAATGTCAATGTGTTTAGGTCCATCTTCGGTGGCGGTAATAAACGGTAAATTAATTTCTGTAACAGACAATTTTGATAGCTCAATTTTGGCTTTTTCTGCTGCTTCAGTTAATCTTTGTAGCGCCTGGCGATCGCTTTTTCTTAAATCGACTCCTTCTTGTTTGAGAAATTCTTCGGCTAACCAATTGACAATGCGACGATCGAAGTCATTACCCCCTAACTGAGTATCCCCACTGGTTGCTCTAACTTCAAATACTCCGTCTCCAATATCCAGAATCGACACATCAAAAGTTCCTCCACCCAAGTCAAACACCATAATGGTTTGGGGGCGGCGTTGGTCTAATCCGTAGGCTAAAGCGGCGGCGGTGGGTTCGTTGATAATCCGCAAGACGTTTAATCCTGCAATTTGCCCAGCATCTCTAGTTGCCTGTCGTTGAGAATCGTTAAAATATGCTGGTACGGTAATTACTGCACCCGTGATTTCTTCTCCTAAATAGCGTTCTGCTTCTTCAACGAGTTTACGCAAAATCATTGCCGATACTTCTTCTGGGGCAAATTCTTTTTTCAGCTTCGGACAGCGAATTTTGATGTTACCCAACTCATCTCGCTTAATTGTGTAGGGTACTCGTTTAGATTCTGGCTGAAGTTCATTATACTGACGACCCATGAATCTTTTGACACCATAAAAAGTGTTTTCTGGATTTAAGACACTTTGCCGCCGAGCAAGTTGTCCGACTACTAATTCTCCATCTTTATTAAAGCCAACTACAGAGGGGGTAGTTCGCATTCCTTCTGAATTGGCAATTACTATGGGTTTACCACCCTCCATTACCGCTACTACGGAATTAGTTGTTCCCAAATCTATGCCGACTACTTTTCCCATGTGTGCAATGGTCTCCTAGAATCGTTCCCCAAAGTATCTATCTATATTACGAGCTTTTAATTCGCTTTGACTGGTTAACACCATATAATATTGTTCTACTTATTGTCTCTAGTTTACTTCAAGAAAAACTGAGAAATTGTCAAGTCCGTAAACTAAATTTTCTGTCAAACTAAAAAAACTAAAAGCTAAAAGCTAAGAGCTATTCTTAAAAATTTCATATCCAATTTTACTTTTACATAATAATTATGATTTATCTCGATTCTGCCATTTTAGAAGAAGCTAAAGCAGCAGTGGCAATGGGCTGGGTTAAAGGAATTACCACTAACCCCACTCTATTAAATAAAAGTGAGTTATCTCCCGAAGCCTGTTTACAACAATTAGCAGCTATTAGTCCTGGAGAACTATATTATCAACTATGTGCGACAAATTTTGAGGGTATGGTTACAGAAGCCAAAAAAGCCGCGGCGATTATTGGTGACAAAATAGTGTTAAAAATTCCTGCCACAGAGTTAGGTTTTCGGGTTACGGCTCATTTATCAACAGAAATAGCCTGTTCTGTAACAGCTATCTATAGTCCCGCTCAAGCTGCGATCGCTAGTCAGGCAGGAGCAAAATATGCGATCGCCTATGTTAACCGTGCTACTAGGTTATTAGGAGATGGTTTGGCATTGGTGCGCCAGATGTCTAATGTACTTAAAGATAGCAATACTGAAATTTTAGCCGCTAGTCTTAAGTCCCCTGAAGAGGCGGCAGCTACTTTACAAGCAGGAGCCCACCATCTTACAGTACCTATGTCAATTTTACAGGCAATGGCGACCCATGAGTTATCAGAAAAAACTGTTGCTGAGTTTTTGGACAAGGGAATCGGAATTGAAATTTAGGTGTTGCTAAATTTTCTCTTGAGATCGAGTGTATTTTTTAATCAACAATTCTAGTTTTTCTTTAGCTGCATGAGGAATCTTATCAGAAGGAGTCAAAATGGCGTATTTTAAAGCAGAATGAGCCACTGATTCTGGTGGATTAGTATTTAATCGTTTAACTGTTTCTTGAATCACTTTTTGAGCGTTAACTGCATTACGCTGTAGATTGGCAATCACCATTTCTACCGTAACGTTATCGTGATCTTGATGCCAGCAATCGTAATCTGTCACTAAAGCTAAAGTAGCATAGGCAATTTCGGCTTCTCTGGCTAACTTGGCTTCGGGTAGATTGGTCATCCCAATAACCGTTGCTCCCCAGCTGCGATAAAGGTTAGATTCAGCTTTAGTCGAAAATGCAGGGCCTTCCATACATACATAAGTACCACCTCGATGTAAATTAACCTCTGATAGATTTAAAGATTCAACAGCATCAGCCAGAACTTTGGCTAAGTTAGGACAGACAGGATCGCCAAAAGCAATATGAGCCACTAATCCTTCACCAAAAAAGGTTGACACACGGTTCTTGGTGCGATCGATAAATTGATCTGGCACTACCATATCCAATGGTTTCGCTGCTTCCTTGAGAGAACCGACGGCAGAGGCTGAGATAATGTACTCTACCCCCAATTGCTTCATAGCGTGAATATTAGCGCGAAAAGGCAATTGGGAGGGTATAAGATGATGATCGCGTCCATGACGAGCTAAAAAAGCCACTGTTGCTCCTTCTAGCTGACCGACAATTAAAGCATCAGAAGGATCGCCGAAAGGAGTAGATAGTTTTACTTCCTGAACATCCTTGAGGGCATCCATTTTATATAAACCACTACCGCCGATAATGCCAATTTTTGCTTCCACCATAAAATGTAATCTGCTGGATTTAATCTAGTTATGCTCAATTATTGTAACGATCTCAATTTAGCAATGTTAAACCAGATTTAGTCTTCCACTTCTGTTGCTAATACCAGGGGCATTATTTCTTCGGCAGGAGAAAATGTTATGTTGCTAGAAATGCGATCGCGAATCAGTTTAGCAATCATTTGATTTAGACGATACATTTCTGGACAAGGATTATAGCGATACTTGACATCGATAATGCGCTGTTTTTTATGAATAGTTGTTTGAGAGTTTTTCTTTTTTTCTTCTACTTGTTTGCTACGGTTACGGAGAAAAATATCGGGTTTTTCATCTCGATTTTTTATGTCTGGTAAAATTTCTGAACGCGAGTCTCGCCAGTAGCCTCTATAGTTTTCACTTTTGGGATTTTTATATAGTTTAAAACTATCTAGGGTCGGAATATACAAAGCATAAAATTCATTTTCTTTAATTACTTGGAAACATCCCCAATCCTTCTCTTGTCGATTCAGTAAAATATTGAGCGTCAACCCCAGAGAAGGTAGCTCGGTGACAGAAGTGTGATAATTTTGTTGACTATTCATAAACTTGAAAAAGATTGCAGTATTGCGCAGAAAACCAAGATATGCTCAATTAAATAAGGGTAATAATTTTATAAAATTTTCACAGAGATTAGCAAAACAATATAATCATGAATCTAAAAAAATTCCTAAATTTAAGCGAAGGTAGATGGTTTAGTCAGCGTACTAATTATCTCTTGGGTGGAGACAAAGCGGATAACAGTAAAGCAGATATTACTATTGAAGTTATTCCTCCAGATGATTTGAGAGCAGTGCAACTATGCCAAAAACATAATCTCGATCCACAGCTCAGTATCGGTGGTACAGTTCAAAGTTGGGATAACTCTGTCGATTGGGGTAAACCCAAACAACTAGGCTCTGCTACTATTGTCTTGGTTAGTAATCCTAACGAGGATAGAACAGGAAAATTAATTCGTCCTGAAGATACTAAAGTCTGTGGTTATTATGCCCTTGGTACAGATGAAGCTCTGACTTTAACTATTGAAACTGACGAAATGCACGCTGAAGAGCGTCAGTGGTTTGCTAGCGATAATTTGAAGATGCGTACTACTGTCGTTAAATACAATGACGGTAAACAACAGACTTCCTTCTATTCAGAAATTCGCAAAGCACCACCTCGAAAGGATGAGGGATGAGCGGTCAGACCCCGCGTCCCGTCAAGCGGGATAATATCGCCGTCAGGCGCAAACAAAGGCAATTCGGGAGGACGTTACCTGTGGGTTTCCCGCAGGTTTTATCGTCCGTTTCGCCGCATGTAATGCTGACCAAGAGAAGGATGAGGGAACAGCCTGCAAAGTGGTAAAACGTCCCAATGTACGAGACTTGGGCGCATACGCCCTGTGGATGAGGAACTACTCAGCCAGTAAATCATTTCCTGTCGTCGTAATTCAGACAGTATCCCTTTAAAATTATCTTCGTCTAGATTGTAGTTTACGGTAGACATCTCGAATATCTACCTGATGATAAGCTAAGGCAACCAGAGTATGATAGAGCAAATCTGCCACTTCAGAAGCGATCGCTTCTGGATCATCATCTTTACAAGCCATAACTACTTCGGCTGATTCTTCACCAATTTTTTTGAGAATCTTGTTATCTCCTCCTGCTAATAGCTTGCAAGTATAAGAAGTTTCCTTCGGGTTATCAGCGCGATCGCGAATTACTCGATATACTTCTGATAGGGTGTCGGCAGGAGGAGCAATTTTTCTATTGTCTATCTGATGAAAACAGCTACGTTCACCAGTATGACAAGCCACATCACCAATTTGTTCAATAGTAATCAACAGAGCATCACTATCGCAGTCATAGCGCAGCGATCGCACTTTTTGAATATGTCCTGAAGTTGCTCCCTTATGCCACAATTGCTCGCGCGATCGACTCCAATACCAAGTTTCCCCTGTATCTATAGTTTTTTGTAACGACTCTTTATTCATCCACGCCATCATTAAAACTGTACCGTCAAGATAATCTTGAGCGATCGCAGGTACTAATCCTTGCTCGTTGTAGCGAATTTCATCTAAGGGAACAGTTAGATTCTGAATATTAGACATTGTATTGTGCAGATGATAAGTCAGTCTTATATTGTCACGCAAAAAAGCACAAACTCCAAGATTTAATCTCTCAACCTTGATTGATGATCTTTTTGTCTGGGCAGATTCTAGAATTATCCCTTAACTATAGAACAGAAATCAGAGTATTATAAGTATCTTCCCTCAATAAGAACGGCTATAAAATTTTTTTCCACAGCAATTAAACGAATAAGTTTTCCCTAAAAACCCCGAACAAAATTATTTGCTTTATTTGTATA
>JASJDX010000553.1 GCA_030064975.1 Pleurocapsa sp. MO_192.B19 | reverse complement strand
ATTGTCGATCAGGTTTTGGGCGCAGGACAATCTAATGTATTGGCAGGAGAATTTTCAGTCAATATAGATTTAGGTTATAAGGTGGAAAATGGCAAAATTGTCGGTAGGGTAAAGGATACAATGGTGGCTGGGAATATTTTTGAAGCCTTTAATAACTTAGTCGATTTAGGCGATCGCCCTGAGTGGGTGGGTAGTGGTGCATACGTTCCTCATATTCTGTTCGCTCAATTAGGAGTCGCAGCTAGACAGTAATTTAGACAGTAATTGGGGTAGGGGTAAGGTGCAAAGGCGATTCGGTTTGCCCCATGCAGGCAAAAGGAAGAAGATACTTTAGGAAACTGAGAAACAGTATGCAGTGAGCAATTAACAATGAAAAAAAACCGTTTTGTGAGATTTTTGTTACCTATTGTTTTGTGTTTGACAACTTGTTTGACTGGCTGTGTTCGTTACGATGTGGGGATAAATTTCGCTACTCCCTATAGCGGAGAGATTACTCAGCATATTGAAGTTGGTCAGGAACTTGCTACTCTTGCACCATCGGATACTAAAAAATGGTTAAAGAGTCTAGAAAAGCGATCGCAAAAACTGAATGGAAGGGTGAAAAAAGTTAATTCTCAAGAACTTTTGTTGACTATCCCCTTTGGCAATGGTAACGAACTAGCCCGAAAGTTTAATCAACTTTTTCAGACAGATATTGTTCCCAATGCTTCCATCCCCAAAGATCAAGCCGATCTGATGAAATTGAACTCACAAGTATCTTTACACCAAAGTAATTTGATCTTTGTTGAACGTAATAGTATTGATCTAGCGATCGACTTAAGAGCATTAGGAGTTCTCAGCAATCAGGAACAAATTAATATTGAGCCAGATTCCTTAGCTGATTTGGAGTTTCAGTTAAATACTCCTTGGATTGCTAAAAGCATCTCCAAAGCAGAAAATCTCCAACCAATCACTAGTACTCTCAAACAAGGCTTAGTTTGGCAACTCCACCCAGGAGAAGTTAATCATATTCAAGCTGTATTTTGGTTACCAAGTCCCATTGGTATTGGTACAGGAATTATTATTTTGTTAATGCTGGTTGGTTTCTTCGTTAAATATCGCCGTTTTCCTGGTGTTGCTTAGTCCCACTGCGTAGTTAACCAGTCAATTTATCGCTAACCCAAAGATTCAAGCTAACATTTTGCTCGGCAGCTTCAATAGCTATTTGATCTTAAATAAATTTAATTACAATATTTTTGACTATTATGCTTGATAGAGCGAGCTGGAGAACCAACTACTGTAGTTCCTGGATTAACATTTTTGGTAACTACTGCACCAGCACCTATAGTAGCCCATGAACCAACATGAATTCCTGGTAAAACAGTACTCCCTAGTGCCATAAATACTCCCTCATCTACGGATGCACCTCCAGCAAGATGAGATACAGCCATATGGACATAATCTCCAACTTGGCAGTGATGGTCAACACTGGCTTTAGTATTAAGAATTACATGGGAACCGATTCTAGCACCAGGTTGTACAATCGCACCAGCACAAATAATTGTACCAACACCTAGCGTCACTTCGGGGTGAACCCAAGAAAAAGGGTGAACGACTGTAATCCAATCGATATCAAGTTCTTCGACAAGGCGTTTACGCACTTCATTTTGTCCTATAGCAATGATTCCATGAGAAAAATTTTGAGAGTACATAATTTGATCAATTGAACCAATAATGGGAATATCGAAAATACGATTTCCCCACTTTTGCTCGTCGTCATCATAAAAACCAACTATTTGATGACCAGTTGATATTAGAGTGCTTGCTACTACAGAAGCATGACCACCAGAGCCAATTATTGCTATTTTTGGATTACTATTCATAATTCATTAAGCATAAAAATAATTTTTTATGTAGTTTCTAATCTCAAGATTAGAAACTACATACTTTTGAATTTGGAACACAAATAAAATTTATTTTGAAATAAAAATTCAATATCATAATACAAAAATATCACATATAACTACAAAAAATGCCAAAAAATTATCTCAATAAAATACAACTTTAAATTTTGTAAATTCAATATAATATATATGTATTAGTCAAAAATTACTCTCTGTGAACAAAAGATTGAGGAAGATCGATGAGAGAATAAATATTCTGCAATTATTCTGCAATAAATCTACACATAGAAGAGGAGAACTACTAGATGTTAGAAGAGTATAGAAAACACGCAGCCGAACGAGCAGCATTAGGCATTCCCGCTTTACCTTTAACGGCACAACAAACTTCAGAATTATGTGAATTACTAAAAAATCCCCCCGAAGCAGAGAAAGAGGAAGTACTGGCATTATTGAGAGATAGAGTTCCTCCTGGGGTAGATGATGCAGCTTATGTTAAAGCTGGGTTTTTAACTGGTGTAGCTAAGGGTGAGATTGAGTGTCCTGTAATTTCGGCGATTGAAGCGGTACATTTACTGGGTACGATGATTGGTGGTTATAATGTCCAGTCTTTGGTAGATTTATTAAAGTCTGATGATAGTGCGATGCCTTCGGCTAGCTCCGCAATCGCTACTGAAGCAACTAAGGCGTTAAGTAAAACTTTATTAGTGTTTGATGCTTTTAATGATGTTTTAGAATTGGCTGATAATAATCCTTATGCCAAACAGGTAATTGATTCTTGGGCAAATGCAGAATGGTTTACTAATCGCCCCGAACTAGCAGAAGAGATAACTGTTACAGTATTTAAAGTACCAGGAGAAACCAACACTGACGATTTATCTCCTGCACCCCATGCTACTACTCGCCCTGATATTCCCCTTCATGCTTTGGCGATGTTGGAATCCAAGATGCCTCAGGGATTGGACACCATTGCTAAGTTAAAAGAAAAAGGACATCCCGTTGCTTATGTTGGTGATGTTGTCGGTACTGGTTCTTCTCGAAAATCGGCAATAAACTCCGTATTATGGCATATTGGGCAGGAAATTCCCTTTGTGCCGAATAAAAAAGCTGGTGGTTATATCTTAGGCAATAAAATTGCGCCTATATTCTTTAATACTGCCGAAGATTCTGGTGCGTTACCTATTGAATGTGACGTTACTAAAATGGAAACAGGTGATGTAATTACTATCCATCCCTACAAAGGCGAAATTACTAACGAATCTGGAGATGTTATTTCTACTTTTAGCCTCAAACCTGACACTATTGCCGATGAAGTACGCGTAGGGGGACGTATTCCTCTACTGATTGGTCGTGCCTTAACTGATAAAACCCGTGAAGCATTAGACTTGGAAGTTTCTGAAGTCTTTACTCGTCCATCTCCTCCCGAAGATACTGGCAAAGGCTTCACCCTGGCACAGAAAATGGTCGGCAAGGCTTGTGGTTTAACTGGTGTGCGCCCAGGTACATCCTGCGAACCCATTATGACTACTGTTGGTTCTCAAGATACTACTGGACCAATGACTAGAGACGAATTAAAAGAACTTGCTTGTCTAGGTTTCAATGCTGATTTAACCCTGCAAACATTTTGTCATACCGCAGCTTATCCCAAACCTGTAGACATTCAAACTCATAAAGATTTGCCCGACTTCTTTTCTACCCGTGGTGGAGTAGCATTACGCCCAGGAGACGGTATTATTCACTCTTGGTTAAATAGAATGCTACTACCCGATACTGTCGGTACTGGTGGCGACTCTCATACCCGTTTTCCTCTTGGTATATCCTTCCCCGCAGGTTCTGGTTTAGTTGCTTTTGCTTCTGCTTTAGGTGTAATGCCTTTGGATATGCCTGAATCAGTCTTAGTCCGCTTCACTGGAGAATTACAGCCTGGAGTAACCCTACGAGATATTGTTAACGCCATTCCCTGGGTAGCTATCCAAGAAGGTAAACTCACCGTTGATAAACAGAATAAGCAAAACGTGTTTAACGGACGGGTAATGGAAATGGAAGGTTTACCCCATCTTAAAGTCGAACAGGCATTTGAACTAACTGATGCCACTGCTGAACGTTCTTGTTCTGGTAGTACCATCAAACTTAGCGAAGAAACGGTTGCTGAATACTTACGTTCCAATGTGGCACTACTTAAAAATATGGTAGCGCGAGGTTATCAAGACGCTCGTACTCTCATGCGTCGGGTAGCCAAGATGGAACAGTGGTTAGCTAATCCAGAATTAATGTCTGCCGATGCTGATGCAGAATATGCAGACATCATTGAAGTTAATCTTAATGAAATCAAAGAACCGATTGTCGCTGCACCCAACGATCCTGATAACGTTAAACTAATGTCGGAATGTGCGGGAGACAAAGTAGACGAGGTGTTTATCGGTTCTTGCATGACCAACATTGGACACTATCGCGCTGCTGCCAAAATTCTAGAAGGCGCAGGAGTAGTCAAAGGACGTTTATGGGTTTGCCCTCCTACTCGCATGGATGAAAAGCAACTCCGCGAAGAAGGAGTTTATGGTATATTCGCTGCTGCTGGCGCACGTACCGAAATGCCTGGATGTTCTCTGTGCATGGGTAATCAAGCCCGTGTGGAAGATAATGCTACAGTCTTTTCTACCTCTACCCGCAACTTCAACAACCGTATGGGTAAAGGCGCACAGGTTTACTTAGGTTCGGCAGAATTAGCTGCTGTCTGCGCTTTGTTAGGTAAGATTCCCACAGTAGAAGAATATATGGCAGTTGTCAAAGAGAAAATTGCACCTTTTGAAAGTGATTTATATCGCTATCTCAACTTTGATCAAATTGCTAATTTTGAAGATGAAGGTAGAGTTATTCCTTTGGAAGAAATGCCTAAGATTGAGGATATTTTAGGTATGCCAGTTTAACCTCTCCCCCAACCCCTCTCCTACGAAGAGAGGGGAGCCATTTTGAGTCATTAGTAAATAAAATGATTGAATTACATCCTGAGTTTTTAACTAAAGATGGTAAAAAAGAGTTTGCGGTAATTCCCTATGAAGAATTTTTAAAACTACAAGAAATTCTGGAAGATTTGGAAGATTTAAAATATCTCAGATTAGCTGAAGAAGAAGACAAAGATAGTCCTCATTTTTCTCTAGAGGAAGTCAAGCAAATGCTTGAGATTTAGTAATTCAATAATTGTGTGGTGGATATAAAAGATAATAAAATTCTTCCTGAAAATCGAACTTTAAATAAACCAATTGTTGAATTATAAGCAGAGTGTCAAAATGTTGTTGCTTTGGTTGATCAATTTTAACTAAATAATCTGAGCGATAAACAAAGAGTAGAGATTATAGCCGAATTGTTAGCATCTAGTATTCATTTAAATACCCACTGTGATGAAGATTTTCAGAATTTGATTTCACAAGAGTTAGAAAGTTTGCCAAATGAAGCCTAAAAATAAATTTTTCTGGACTTAAAGATGAAGGTAGGGCAATTCCTTTGGAAGAGATGACAAAGATTGAAGATGTTTTAGGAATGCTTTTGTAACCTCTCCCCCAGCCCCTCTCCTACGAACAGAGGGAAGCTTTTTAG
>JASJDX010000552.1 GCA_030064975.1 Pleurocapsa sp. MO_192.B19 | reverse complement strand
CCAAGGAGATCGCATTAGCAGAATTGCAAGTCAAGTTAACCCTACAGGAATAGGGGATGCTAAGGGGATCGAAATTAATACCGCTAATTTATTTCTGACTAATGACGCACAAATTTCAAGTGGTGTTTTAGGAAAAGGAAATGGCGGATTGGTATTAATTAATGCGGCTGAAAAGCTTTCTTTAAATAAGAGTACTATCCTTAACAATTTAGAAGCTGATGCCACAGGAAAAGCTGGTGATATTGAGATCACCACAACTAATCTAAATCTCATCAATGGTTCGGAAATTGAGGCTGTTACCAGAGGAATCGGCGATGCAGGTCAGATCTCCCTGGATGTAGCGGCAAACATCTCCGTTGAGGGTGGTGGTATTTTCAGCAATGTCGAAGGAGAAAAAAGTCAAGGCAACGCTGGTGGGATTGAAATTGATACTGCTAATCTAGCTTTGACTAATGGTGCTGATCTTAGTGCTTCGACACGTGGACGGGGGAACGCTGGTGCAATTGTTATTAATGCCACTGATACTATTGCCTTAAATGGCACAAATCCCCAAGGAGATCGCATTAGCAGAATTGCAAGTCAAGTTAACCCTACAGGAATAGGGGATGCTAAGGGGATCGAAATTAATACCGCTAATTTATTTCTGACTAATGGCGCACAAATTTCAGGTGGTGTTGTAGGAACAGGAGCTGGAGGTTTGGTATCAATTAATGCAGCTGATAAGCTCTCGTTAAATTCTAGTGATATCCTTACTAATTTAGAAGCAGATGCCACAGGCAAAGCTGGCGATATTGATATCACTACAACTAATCTAAATCTCACCAATGATTCGCAAATCGCTGCTTCTACGAGAGGAATCGGCGATGCAGGTCAGATCTCCCTGGATGTAGGTGAAACTATCTCTGCTAAGGGTGGTGGTATTTTAAGCACTGTGGCAGGAAAAAACAGTCAAGGCAATGCTGGTGGGATTGAAATTAATACCAAAAATCTGTCTCTAACTAATGGCGCACAAATTACAAGTGGTGTTGTAGGAACAGGAACTGGCGGCTTGGTATCAATTAATGTGACTGACGAGATATCTTTAGATGACGGTTTTATCCTTACCAATTTAGAAGCTGATGCCACAGGAAAAGCTGGGAATATTGAGATCACCACGACTAATCTAAATCTTACCAATGGTTCGGAAATTGATGCTGTTACCAGAGGAATCGGTGATGCAGGTCAGATTTCCCTGGATGTAGCGGAAACTATTTCCGTTAAGGGTCGTGGTATTTTTAGCTCTGTGGAAGGAGAAAACAGTCAAGGTAACGCTGGTGGGATTGAAATTGATACCGCTAATTTGTCTCTAACTAATAGTGCTGTTATTAGTGCTTCGACAAGTGGACGGGGGAACGCTGGTTCGATTGCCATTAATGCCACTGATACTATTGCCTTAGATGGCACAAATCCCCAAGGAGATGGCAGTAGCAGTATTGTAAGTCAAGTTAACTCTTCAGGAATAGGCAACGCTGGCGGGATTGAAATTAATACCGCTAATCTGTCTGTAACTAATGGCGCACAAATTGCAAGTGGTGTTGTAGGAACAGGAACTGGCGGCTTGGTATCAATTAATGCAACTGACGAGATATCTTTAGATGACGGTTCTATCTTTGCTAATTTACGAGCTGATGCCACAGGAAATGCTGGCGATATTGATATCACCACGACTAATCTAAATCTTACCAATGGTTCGACAATTGCTGCTGCAACCCTAGGAATCGGTGATGCAGGAAATATAACTGTTAATGCCAGAGAATCAATCTTTATCAGTGGTGTAATTAAAAATGATCGTCTTAGTGGCATATTTACCTCTGCTCTGACAGTTAACGGTATTGCAGGTGATGTAGATATATTTACCAACCAATTAACTATTGAGGATGCTGCGGGGATAAGCGTCAGTAGTTCAGAAGGATTAGCAGGAAACCTCAGTATTACTGCTAATTCTCTATATCAAAATGGAGGTTTTATTACGTCTGAAACTAGACTTAATGATGAAGATATAGGAGCAAATATTGATATACAAATTGCCGAGCTGTGGCTATTAGAAAATGAAAGCCTGGTTTCTGCTACGGCTTTTGGAATTGCTGATGGGGGAAATATTAACATCGATACTGAATTTATCGTTGCCTTTCCCAATCAAAATAACGATATTATAGCTAACGCAGAACAAGGAATAGGGGGAAATATTAATATCACTGCGGAATCGCTATTTGGTTTAGCAGAAAGAAGCTCTACCCCACCGAATTCGACTAACGATATTGATGCGAGTTCCGAGTTTGGTTTAGATGGGGATATTTCGATCGATACTCCCGATGTCGATCCCGCTCGTGGCTTAGAGAACTTGCCTACTGATATTGTCGATGCTTCGCGCTTGATTACCAGAACTTGCTTGGGTGGCGGAGATTCTGATGAGCTAAATGAATTTGTGGTGACAGGAAGAGGTGGTATACCCAGTAACCCCAATGAATCTTTGCCTGGTGATGCCACTCTTTCAGCAGAATGGTTAACTCTTCCTGAAACTCCAAGAAACTCTAGGGAATTGCCAATGAGAGAAGAAAGTAGCCAGAGTGAAAAATCTATGCCTCAAATTGTTGAAGCTAAAGGCTGGCTGATTAATGCTGATGGGAATGTTGTCCTTACTGCCGCAGCTAATACACCACAGCTTTCTGTTCCCTGGTTAGTTCCTAATGTTTGCCACAATTCCTGATTATGACAAAGCTTTAATCAATTCCCGTTGGTTTAAAAGATGGACGAGTTGGTTTTTATTGGCTATCTTTATCTGTTTGAGTATAAGTACAACTGCTCCGCTTAAAGCAGAAAATTCAGCACCACAATTCCCAATAGAACTTAAAAACAGAGATGAGCGAGCTTTGTCATTAATGGAACAAGGCAGAATTTTATATGAAGCAGAAAAATATACAGAGGCAATTCAAACTTTAGAGCTAGCACTGCGAAAATATCGAGCTAGAAAGGATAATCTTAAACAAGCGATGGTATTGAATAATTTAGCCTTAGCTTATCAGCAGTTAGGAAAGTATGCGCTCGCCGAGGATAATTTAATCGCTAGTCTCAGAATAATTTCCAAATTACCTTCATCTTCCGAACAGAAAGCCCTGTTAGCTCAGGCTCAAGATATTAAAGGCAAACTAGAGTTACTTAAAGGAAAAGCTGATACCGCTTACAATAGTTGGCAACAAGCAGGAATTAATTACAATCTGATAGGCAATCAATCGGCAGCTATTCGCAGCCTTATCAATCAAGCTCAAGCTTTACAAGTATTAGGATTTTATCGTCGTGGGATTCAAACTTTAACCACAGTGCAAACCGAACTCCAAGAACAACCAGAGACTATAACTAATGCCGTCTTGTGGAGATCGCTTGGTAATGCTACGTTATCTACTGGAGACTTAGAACAGGCTAAAGTTAATCTAGAAAAAAGTTTGGCGATCGCCATAAAGTTTGATTCTCGCGAGAATATTAGCGCGGCTTTTTTTAGTCTGGGTAATCTCGCACGTTCTCAACAGAAATCGGCGCAAGCAATATCTAATTACCAACAAGCTATTAAAACTGCTACCAGTCCACTCCAAGAAGTTCAAGCTAGGCTTAACTTATTAAACGTACTTATTGCTAGTCATCGAAATTATCAAACAGAATTAAAAGCAATAGAACCTTTAATTGCTAAATTACCTCTCAATCGGACATTAATCTATTCTAAAATCAACTATGCTCAGATTTTATTGAAAATAGGAATTCATAATAGTAAGATCGAGCCGCTTTTGCAAACTGCGATCGCTGAAGCTCAGAAATTAGAAGATAAATCGGCAGAAGCTTATGGATTAAAAAGTTTAGGTAGGTTGTATGAAATAAGAAAGCAGTGGCAACCAGCACAACAGACAAATCAGCAAGCTTTAATGATCGCCCAGGAAATTAACGCCAGAGATATTGCTTATCAGATACAGTGGCAATTAGGTAGATTATTTGCAATTCAGCAGCAAGAAGACAAAGCGATCGCCGCTTACCAACAAGCAGTAGAAAATTTACAGTCACTACGTAGTGACTTAGTAGCCGTTAATCCCGAAGTCCAATTTACCTTTAGAGAAAGCATTGAGCCGATTTATCGAGAATATGTCAGTTTGTTATTAAAATCGCCAACAACTAAAAAAGCTAATTTAATTGCTGCTAGAAATGCGATCGATTCTTTGCAGCTAGCAGAGTTAGAAAACTTCTTTCGGGCTACCTGTCTGGATGCACAGCCAGTGGTTATCGACCAAATTACCGATGAACAAGACCCCACTGCCGCTTTTATCTATCCTATTCTCCTAGAAGATCGTTGGGAAATTATTCTCAAGCTACCCCAAAAACCACTGTGGCATTATACTACCCCCATAGATAACCCCCAACGCACAGCCAGAATTTTACAGAGACTAACTCAAACTCTCACCCAAAGAAACAGTCGCGAAACTTTACCTTGGGCACAGCAGGTATATAGCTGGATAATTGAACCCGCCGCTGCCGATCTAGCCGCTAGTCAGATTAAAACTTTAGTTTTTGTCCTCGATAGTTCTCTACGGAATATACCCATGTCTGTTCTCCATGACGGACAACATTATTTAATAGAAAAGTATGCTGTTGCCATCACTCCTGGCTTGCAGCTAATTCAACCGAAAGCGATCGCCCAACAACAACTGAAAGCTTTAACAGCAGGTTTAACAACGGCTCGATTTGGTTTTCCACCCTTAGAATACGTTACCCAAGAATTAAATACTATTCAATCTCAGGTTGATAAAACAGAACAACTATTAGATCGCAACTTTACCAGAACCGCTTTACAAGAGAAAATAGCGCAAATACCTTTTCCCATAGTACATCTAGCAACCCATGGTCAATTTAGTTCTCAGGCTAAAGATACTTTTATTCTCACTTGGGACGAGCGCATCAATGTCAATCAACTTAACGATTTACTCCGCAATAGCGAACTCAGCAACGAAGAAGCGATCGAACTTTTAGTTCTCAGTGCTTGTGAAACTCTCACAGGGGACAAAAGAGCTGCATTAGGACTGGCGGGAGTAGCAATCAAAGCTGGTGCACGAAGTACTCTAGCTACTCTCTGGCGAGTTAATGATGAGGCCACCTCTTTACTTATGGCGCAATTTTATCAAGAGTTAGCCAAGCAAAATAAAACTGTTACTAAAGCCGAAGCCATACGTCAAGCACAATTGACTCTGCTCAAAAGCGATCGCTTTAACCGTCCTTATTTTTGGGCTTCTTACGTACTTTTAGGAAACTGGTTATAAACTATTAGCTCATCAAGTTTGAATTGATGGGTTAAGGCATTACAATCTCCCACACACAGCTTTCTTTTACTCCTTCTCAGGATATCGTCTTTTCAAAAGAGCCGCACCCA
>JASJDX010000551.1 GCA_030064975.1 Pleurocapsa sp. MO_192.B19 | reverse complement strand
TGGGGAGAGACTCCCTCTTGGGCGGTTGGAGCAATTCTGCCGTCCAATGGAGACTCGCTGAACTAAGAATCCCCCACTTTCTTCGCGACGTTTGTCGCGTTTAGTGGTGGGAGTGTCAATAATTGTAGTTCGGCATCAAAAGTATTACCCTACCCGATCACTCTATTAATGCCCCAGCAATTCTCAACCTACATTAATTTGTCAGGACTACCACTTTGAACATTAAATCAGTCCGCACTCTCAGTACATGCGGCGAACTATGCGCCTTTGTCGGCTTTGCCAGGGCTGAGGCGCGGACGTGCGGGTAGGGCGAAGCTAATTACCTTGATTCTCAATGTATTTTATCAATACATCAATAGCTGCACCACCAGCCGACGTATACCCATATCCTTGTTTCCAAAAGACAGGTTTCCAGTAATAAGGCTTCAATTCAGTAGCAAATTCTTTTCTAATCTCTCTGCTACTAATGGTCTTGAGAATGTTACACAGCTTGCCCAGAGATATTCTGGGAGCTAAATCGACCAGAAGGTGTATATGGTCACGACTTCCTAAGTCGGCTTTACACTCCAATAGCTCAGAATCTTGAGTTTTGCATAGTTTAGTAAACATCTCTTTGAGTCTAAATTCTACTGCTTTTGTTATTACTGGATGACGGTATTTGGTCACAAAGACTATGTGAACAGCATTGTATCCAAAGCTATGATTATGAGGCTTAGGCTTGACCATGAAACTTAAACACTATGCTAAAATACTTTCATGGTAAGACTAAACATTCGGACGGACAAGTGGAAAATTGTAGCAACTAGCGAACAAAAGCAGTTGTTACAAAACACCGTGTCTGAATTTCGTCGTTTAGTGCGCTGTTTGGTGGGAGTAGTTAATGCTCACTGGGCAACTATTGGATTGCTTGATGCCAAAGCGCAAATTCCAGCCGTAGAAAAGTTGATTCACGCTACTGCCAAAAATCATAATCCTAAGTACCAATATTTCAATCGTCGCTTTTATAAATTCCCAAGCTACTATCGTCGTGGTGCTATTCAGTTTGCTATAGGACAAGTATCTAGCTTCAACACTAGGTACAGAGAATGGCAATCAGGAATCAGAAAACGCAAAGACGCTTTCCCCCCTAGACTCAATGCAGATTGTGGTACGTATCCACCTCTGTATAAAGGTCAGTGCATTCGTTTCGCTGAAGATAACCAGAGCGCAGCAATTAAAGTGTTTACTGGTACTGATTGGGTATGGGAAACAGTTGGAATCATTGGTCACAGAGAACGCCATCTAAATCCAAATAACAAACGCAAATCACCATATTTAGTTGTCAACAATAAAGGATGCCATTTATCCGTACCATTTCAAATCAAAACTCCAAAAATCAAAGACAAAGAATCAGTCTTAGCTGTAGATTTGGGAATTAACACTACTGCTACAGTTTCAGTAGTTAACTCGAACGGCACTGTAAGCCATCGTGAATTTATTCATCCTGGCAGAGACATAGACCGCAGAGACAAACGACTGAAGCGAATAAGCAAAAAAGCTAGTTTAACGGGCAAACTCAAGCACGGTTTTGCTCGTGGACTATACCGTAAAGCAGGTAATATCAACCGAGAAATCGGACAAAAAGTATCTGCACGATTAGTCAAAATAGCCAAACAATATGATGTCAAATACATTATTTTTGAGCATCTAAAAGGTTGGCGACCCAAAGGAGGGAAGAAACGCTCTACTTTAAGACAGAGATTTCATGGTTGGCTACATCGTCGGATAGTCAATCTGACTGAAATGAAGTGGTCAGAATTGGGTGAAAAAATAGTTTTTGTTAATCCTCGCGGTACTAGTAGTTATGCCTATGACGGTAGTGGAAAACTTAAAAGAAGCAAGAGTAACTACGAATTAGCTGTATTTGCTAGCGGTAAGCAGTATAACTGCGATTTATCAGCCAGTTATAACATTGGCGCAAGATTTATTCTTAAGCTGTTGGGTGGAAACAGCCCACAGGATGACGACGGCAGAAGTACCTCGTCATCACCTAGAAGTCGGGGAACGCTTTCAATGTTGTGGGTCGCACCATCAATATTGTAGAGCATGATACCCAGTCCTCGCCGACAGGCAGGGCTGGGAGACTTCATTTGAAGTATCTCTTTCCGCGAAAAGCTGAAGCAGTCCTGTGTCATGATGTTGGCTTATGGCTTGATGGTAAATACCGTTGCAATCTTGTTTTAGCAAATGTTAGGGGAGTCAAAGAACCATGGGCTGTCATTACCGATGAAAATCCATCTCTACAGACTCTTTGGCAGTACGGACTGCGTTTTCGTGTTGAGGAATTATTTTGAGATTCCAAATCAGGAGTATTTCAATTAGAAGACTCAAAAATCCGCCATGCTAAAGCATTAGAACCCCTCTATCTAATTGTCGCACTGGCTCTTCTTTTTGCGACTTGTCATGGTATGACACTTCAATTAAAAGGGCTTAGAACTCAGGTAGCTCCTCACTGGAAGAGGGGTCTAAGCTATCTCAAAATTGATCTCAGGTGGCTTAAGGGGGTTTTGTCTAAAGGTCGCGATCTGTTCTTTCCTACCACTTTATTATCTGACGATATCCAACCTTGTTTTGCCTCTCGAAAAGCTAAGAAACAATACTACGATGCTATTTGGTTTAGTCGTATTCAAGAAATTAGATGTCATTCTTGTTGACTTTGACTGAGATGTGTCAGGCTTTTAGCTTTTAGCTTTTAGCTTTTTTGATTCAATGAAATGTGGCGATGTTAAAAAATCATACACTGATTCACCAACGCCTGAATATGTTGATTTTCTCAAGCTGTGACTCAGCTTACTCTTTCGCATTCCTCTTGCTGATCCTGTGGTAGCAAGTCGATTACATTATTGTAACTACTGAAATAGTCTCGCAGTGCTTGTGCTTGTCTACCAGTGAAATGAAGCCACTCATAATGATATAATTCTGGAGCAGTTGTGTCTGCCACTGTCAGTAAGGGAAATCTGGGAGCAGCAATGAGAACAGAGAGACTTCTTTCTCCACTCAAAGTTCGGCTTTCCAATTTTAGACTAGCAATATAATTGGTGTTGAGGATAATATTGTCAACTTTTAAAAAAGCCATAGGACAATGATAATTATAGATACTAACTCTTTGTTGATTCACTTAATTTGATCAAATCGACAATCATGTTATTTACTATACACAATTGTCAATTTTTTTCATTATTTGTACGATAAAATAGCTAATTAGAAGCTCTAATAAAAAATTTTGATTAAGCTAATCAAAACTCGTTGTAAAACTGAACAGTTAACTAGCATATTACTTATATTACCCTAGGGATAAAAAACTAGTTAATTTCTATTTAAATTTATTAACTCGCCGTTGCTGTAACATTACTTACAATATTTTGAATAAATTTCTTATCTGTATAAGCTGCATTAGCCAAATTAGTACAATAACAATACACTAGATGTAGTCAAAAATTTGGCTACAAAATATAAATGTAGGATCTTAATTAAAAACTGAAATGATATTACCCTCTCAACTATAATAATTTCCCAGTTTCATGGACACTTAAAAAAAAATAACTAAAGATTAGTAATGTTATAAATTTTATAGTAGTACTTTTTACTACTATAATTAGTATTAAGTTAAAATACTTAATTAAACTAGCCCATTTCTTAATTTAGCCGAGATCGTATCAATGACGCTGGTAGCCAAAATTAAACCCCATCGCAGTTAGCTATTACTCAGCTGTCCGCCGTCCGCTTGCCTTCCGCAGGTCTCCCCAGGCATTTATGACCGAGAGGGATGGCGAGGAAACCTCGCCATATCCAATCGAGGTGTTGACGGACGTGGCAGAGGAACGCTGACTTGAACCTCAAAAGCGTACGAAGGCGGAGGGAGCATCCGCACAGTCCGCCGCTGAGGCGGCTTTCTACGCTCCGACAGCGTCGCTTCTGCGGCACAACTTGCCCCCAAGAGGGCGTACAGCTAAAAATCCGCAAGCAACCTTGCTTTTCTAAGAATAAAAGTTAGCACTGTTTCCTCTTTGGAAATAATATCGGCTCTTCCTTCCATGCCCGATCGAATCGAACATTTTTTGCCAGCAGCATCTAAATATAGACTTTCTGGCTTAATAGTCACATTATAAGCAGTTTTAGCCTCATTAAAATTACCTGTTTCAGATAAAACATTAGCACTGTTGTTTTGAGAAGTTGTAGCATCTGGAGAAATTGTCTTGACAGTGCCTTTAAGAGTGCCATAGTCGGGATAAGGACAAGCAGACACTCGCATTTGCACTTTTCGACCCGTTTCTACTTTGTCAATATCCTGTGATGCTACCAAAGCTTTAATTTCTAAGGGAGCTTCGCTGGGGGCAATTTGAGCGATGACATCACCAGGACGTACTAGTTGAGCTGGGTTGCGAAGATTTAGTTCTTGAACGATGCCAGATGCCGAAGCCCGAAGTACAGTGCCTTTAAGTTCGGTTTCGATTTGCTGGAGTTCTTGTTGATCGCGACTGAGTTGATTTTGGGTTTCAATTTGCTGCTGAATTAGTTGTTCTCGTTCTTTGTTTAAGGTGGCGAGAGTAGCTTTACTTTCGGCTTGTGCTTGGAAAATTTGTTCCCGAGCAATCTCGACTCCTGCCTGGCTAGGATTGATGGTAGCTTGGGCTTTCTCTAGTCTAGCGAGAGCGGTTTTGAAAGCAGCTTCTTTCTCTTTGAGTTGCAACTGAGTAATTGCACCTGTATTTGCTAGCTGTTGATATCGAGTCATTTCTTCTTGAGCTAACTCTACCGCAGCTTCTGTTTCTTTGACTTCTGCTGCTGTCGTAATTAATTTATCTTGGTAGTCCCGTTGAATACGGCTGAGTTCGGCGATTGCTGAAGCAACACTGCTTTTGGTGCGTTCGGTTTCAGCGGCAATTTGCCCCGCAGTTGCTTGAAGCTGGGCAGCAATTTGAGCCAGTTGCAACTGAGTTCGATCAATATTGCCTTGTAGTTGACTTTTTTGAGTCTGGAGACGCGAATCGTCGATATAAGCAACAATATCTCCTTTGGCAACTTTTTGATTTCCTTTTATTTGGATGCTTTCAATTTTTCCCTCTACTGCTGCCTGAACAATTCGCAATTCGCCGACAGGACGCACAGTGGCAGGAGCTTTAATAGCTACTTTGTATTTAAGAATGCTAACCAGAGCAATCGTAGCGCCGAAGATAGCAAGAAAGATTAGTCCTCCTATCGTCACCCACCAGTCGATCTGAGGCAAAAATTCCTCTAGATCGACAGGACGGAGAGAATCTTCATTCCGATTAACTTCAAGAGATTTTGCATTAATATTACTCAGCATAATTGATAATTGTTAGAGTGAATTTAGC
>JASJDX010000550.1 GCA_030064975.1 Pleurocapsa sp. MO_192.B19 | reverse complement strand
CAAGGCAACTTTGGGTTCAATACCGAATGCTGTAGCCGTATCAGCCGAAGCAATAGCAATTTCTGCTAACTCTTCTGCATTGGGATTAGGGTTGATAGCACAATCACCGTAGACGAGGACTCGATCTTCCAGACACATAAAAAAGACGGAAGAAACCAGAGAATAACCTGGTTTGGTTTTAATTAACTGCAAAGCGGGTCTGAGGGTATGCTGAGTTGTATGGATGGCACCAGATACCATGCCATCTGCATCCCCAGCGAATACCATCATCGTTCCAAAGTAGGAGACATCAAGTAGATATTCGCGGGCAAGTTCTGGCGTGGCACCTTTGTGCTTTCTCAATTGATAAAATTGTTCGGCATAAAATTCAAATTTATCCGCCCTACCAGGATCGATAATTTGTAGTTGGTTAATATCTAACGAGATCCCATTTTGATTAATAATTTGCTCGATTTTCTCTGGCTTACCCAGAAGAGTTAAGTCAACGATATCTCGATCTAATAGAAACGCTGCTGCATTTAAAATTCTGATTTCTTTTCCTTCTGGAAGCACGATATGTCGTTTTTGAGACTTAGCTTGCTGCAATAAGTTGTAGGTAAACATCTTGGGGGTGATCCCCTGAACTTTGATGGTATTAATTTGCTCTTCTAGCTGGTTCAAATTAACGTAATCGTCAAATAGATGAATGCTCAAAGTAATTTTTTCGCGATCACTAGCCACTAAGGAAGTATTAACTTGCTTAACTAACTCAGAGGTTTCATAGGTATTAGTGGGAATGGATAAAATAGGCAGAGGATCGTAAAGACCGTCAATTAGTTTCCTAATCGAGGCCTCTGGTTGCAAATCCCCCGAAAGCAAAATACCTGATAAATGAGGATAGTTGACTGATTGATGAACTTGCAAGAGACCAACAATTAGATCGCTGCGGTCCCCTGGAGTAATGACTAAACTATCTTCTTTCAGTCTGGTTATGGCATGTTCTAATCGCATCGCAGCAATGACGTAACCGAGTACCAAGTTATCCAGCCGCTTCTCACCATAGAGAACTTCTGCATTTAGCTGTTGGGCAATTTCTCTGACTCTGGGACTACTGAGTTTAGGTTCATAAGGAATAACAGACAGTAAATAATTACTATTGCCAAATTTATTTTCTAAGGTAACTGGTAATTCTGCTAAAAGTTCTGGATTAGCTTTGTTAAAAACTATGCCAATTATTTGACATTCCCTAGCCAGATAGGATTTGAGAGACATCTTAACAGGCGCGATCGCCTCTTGGATACTTCGGTGATCGGCGTTGCCTAAAATAAGAATGGGACAGCCTAAGTTTTTGGCAATCTCTGTATTTAGATTAAATTCAAAAGCAGATACTTGCCCTAGATAATCAGACCCCTCACACAGTATAAAGTCATAGTTTTGTTCTAAATTCTTGTACTTGGCAATGATTTTGTCTAAAACTTCATCGTAGTTAGTTTGACTGATTAGTTCCTGAACTTCCTCAGTATATAAACCGAAAGCACTATCGTACGATTGATTTAAAGCAAAATAATTCAGAATTAAATTGATATCTTCATCTTGCTTGCCACAAGGCTGTTTTCTAATTACTGGTCGAAAGAAAGCCACCTTATTGGTTTTTCTGAGAATTAGTTCGATAATCCCCAAAGAAATCAGAGCTTTTCCACTCCCCGCTTCTGTAGTACTAATGTAGAGAGAACTAGTCATGATAGTCTATCAAGTTTAAATTGATGGATCGATCGAGCAGGGAAGTAGGAGACAATATCGACTCAAGCTCATCACCATCAGTGACTACACTACAATTTGTTCTGGTTGATAGGATTGAATTGCTTTCATGTACTGTGCTCTTTCAAAGGCACTTTCGTCAGGACAGTTAATCTGGCTCATGCTTCCCTGCATTTGCTTAACTGACTCGTATTCGTATTCTTCCATCCACTGGCGCATTCCCTCTTCGATTACCTGAATGTGTTCGATGCCATGACGTAACAGTACGCTTACCAACATGGTTACATTGGCACCAGCCATTAACATTTTGAGAACATCTTGAGGTTTATGAATACCGCTAGTTGCTGCTAAGTCAACCTTAAGGCGACCATAGAGGATAGCAATCCAGCGCATTGGTAAACGCATTGCTTGGGGAGTACTCAACAGTACATTAGGTTGTACTTCCAAAGTTTCGATGTTTATATCGGGCTGATAAAAGCGATTAAACAGCACTAGTCCATCTGCTCCTGCTTCTGTTAACTGTTTGGCCATATTTGCCATATTGTTAAAGAAGGGACTGAGCTTGATCGCTACTGGAATAGTTACCGCAGATCTAACAGAGCGGAGAATATTGAGATAGTTTGACTCGACTTGTATTGCGGTGAGATCGAAATCTGTTGGTACATAATATATGTTTAATTCCAGTGCATCTGCTCCTGCTTGTTCAATTTGCCGAGCATAATCAGTCCAACCACCCAAAGTTGAACCATTAAGGCTAGCAAGAATGGGAATATCCACCATTTCTTTAGCTTGACGAATCTGGTTTAGATATTCTTCTGGTCCCACGTGAAAATCTTCTGGCTCGGGAAAATAAGTAAGAGCTTCAGCAAAGCTGTGGGTCTTATACTCTAAATGATGATGTAACTCATACTGCTCTTGAGTTAGCTGCTCTTCAAATAAGGAATGTAAGACGACAGCAGCAGCACCCGCATCTTCCATGCGCTTAATATTATCTATATCTTCTGTCAGTGGGGCAGCTGCACCAACGACTAAAGGCGATCGCAAGTATAATCCAAGATAAGTGGTGGAAAGGTTCATAATGAGTTCGGAGTTCGGAGTTCGGAGTTCGGAATTGGGGATTCGGAATTCGGAGTTCGGAATTGGGGATTTGTCGAGATATCAATTAAGAATCTGAGTTAATCTGCTGTGCGGCAAGATATTCATACATCTGCCAGCGAGTATTGACATCTTGTTGGGCTTCTTTGAGCAGTCTTTTGGCAGCTTCAGGTTTGCTTTTGGTCAGCATTTTAAAGCGATTTTCAGCATACATGGATTGATTAACTGGTTTCTTTGGCGATCGCATATCTAATTGGAGAGGATTTTTTCCTTCCTGTTTTAGATGAGGATTGTAACGATAGAGCAGCCAACGTCCGCTATCAACCAGGTCTTTTTGATGGCTCATGGCAGTGGTCATATTGATTCCGTGGGCGATGCAGTGGCTATAGGCAATGATTAAGGAAGGACCGTCGTAAGCTTCTGCTTCGATAAAGGCTCTTAAGGTATGCTCGTCTCGTGCTCCCATAGCTACACTAGCTACATAGACATTCCCGTAAGTCATAGCAATCAAACCCAAGTCTTTTTTAGGTGCTGGTTTTCCTCCCGCAGCAAATTTAGCTACCGCAGCCCTGGGAGTGGCTTTCGAGGATTGTCCCCCAGTGTTGGAGTAGACCTCCGTATCCATTACTAAAATATTAACGTTGCGACCGCTAGCAATTACGTGGTCTAACCCGCCAAAACCGATATCGTAAGCCCAACCATCACCACCAACAATCCAGACGCTTTTTTTCACTAGATAGTCGGCAAGGGATTTTAGATTTTCGATTTTAGATTTTAGATGGGGATCGGTTTCAGAGGAGAGTATGTCTTCAAGACTTTGTTTAAGTTGGGCGACTCTCTCTCTCTGTTCGTAAATATCTGCTTCGGTTTTTTGTTCGGCATTCAAAATTTCCGTAACCAGAATATCTCCTATTTTACTGCTCAATTTCTGCAACAGTTCAGTAGCTAACTGGGTGTGTTTATTGATCGCGATGCGGAAACCTAAACCAAATTCGGCATTATCTTCAAACAGACTATTAGACCAGGCTGGTCCTCGTCCCTCTGAGTTTTGCGCCCAGGGAGTAGTAGGTAAGTTACCACCGTAAAAGGAGGAACATCCTGTAGCGTTTGCCACAACAGCGCGATCGCCAAATAACTGGGTCATCAATTTAATATAGGGGGTTTCCCCACAGCCAGCACAAGCACCAGAAAATTCAAATAAGGGTTCTTGCAGTTGTTGCTGCCGAATCTGATTCAGTTTGAGGCTACGGCGATCGGGATTGGGTAAATTGAGGAAGAAATCCCAATTAGCTCGCTCTTGCTCCCGAAGAGGCAATTGTGCCTCCATATTAATTGCTTTACGGGAAGGTTGAGATTTATTTTTAGCGGGGCAGATATCAACACAAATGCCACAACCAGTACAGTCTTCAGGGGCAACTTGGATGGTAAATTTTTGACCTGCAAAGTCTTTATCTCTTACCTCAGTGGATTTAAAGCTATCTGGGGCATTAGCTAGTTGAGCTGAGTCGTAGGCTTTCCCTCGAATCACTCCATGAGGACATACCATGACACATTTGCCACATTGTACGCACACATCTGGGTCCCAAACAGGTATAAATTGCGCAACGTTGCGTTTTTCCCATTTGGCAGTCCCCGTAAGATAAGTACCATCGCAGGGTAAAACACTAACGGGAAGCTCATCGCCTTGTCTGCTGACCATCTTGCCCAGCACTTGCCGCACGAATTCTGGAGCAATGTCGGGAATCGGTGATTGCTGATGAATCTGGCTAGTAACTTGGGTGGGGACTGGAACTTCAAAGAGATTATCCAGAGTGTTATCTACTGCTTGTAGGTTCATCTGAACAATTTTTTCTCCTTTCTTACCATAGGTTTTGGCGATCGCTTTTTTGATCTGGGCGATCGCTTGTTCTTGGGGTAAAACTCCCGCTAGGGCAAAGAAGCAAGTCTGCATTACGGTATTTATCCTGCCTCCCATACCGCTCTCAAGAGCGACTTGATTGGCATTAATGACGTAAAATTTGAGTTCTTTAGCAATAATTTGTTCTTGAATTTCTACTGGTAGGTGCGACCAAACTTCATCAACACTGTAAGGACTATTAAGCAAAAAGGTCGCACCCGGTACGGCAGCTTTCAAAACATCGAGTTTTTCTAAGAAATTCCATTGATGACAGCCAATAAAGTTGGCTCGATCTATGAGATAGGTAGAACGAATGGGTCGATCCCCAAACCGTAGGTGGGAAACGGTAACGGCACCAGATTTTTTCGAGTCGTAAACGAAGTAGCCTTGAGCGTAATTATCGGTTTCTTCGCCAATAATCTTGATCGAGTTTTTATTTGCTCCTACCGTACCATCAGAACCCAAACCATAAAACATTGCCCTAACGACGCTATCGGGTTCGGTGGAAAATTCGGGATCGTAGGCTAGAGAAGTTTGGCTCAGGTCATCGTTTATACCTACAGTAAAATGGTTTTTGGGCTTATCTTGCTGTAAATTCTCAAAAATGCCCTTAATCATGGCAGGATTAAATTCTTTCGATGAAAGACCATAC